>DASTMP010000186.1:0-8193 GCA_035714085.1 Blastocatellia bacterium | reverse complement strand
AATCCCGCTTCACGGCATTCTTCGAGTTTACGATAAAGCGTCTTGCGATCCAGGCCGAGCATTTCCGCCGCCCGCGACTTGTTGCCGCCCGCGCGGCGCAGCGTTTCGGCCACATAAGTCTGCTCCAACTGGCGGAGCGTCATCTGGTTTTCCCGCGCCTGACTCAAGACTGAAGTCGCGTGGGCGCCGGAGCGCAGCCGCTCCGGCAAATCATCAGGCAGCAACTTCGCGCCTTGGGCCATTGCCGCCGCGCGCTCGATCACGTTTTCCAGCTCCCGCACGTTGCCCGGCCAGGAGTAAGCCGTTAGAAGCGCCAGGGCCTCCGCCGAGACTTCGAGCGGCGGCTCCCCGGAAGCCTCGGCGTACCTGGAGATAAAATGTTCGATCAGCAGTGGAATATCGAACGGGCGTTTGCGCAGCGGTGGGAGATTCAACTGGATCACGTTCAAGCGCCAGTAAAGGTCTTCGCGGAACTTGCCTGCCCGCACTTCGTTTTCCAGATCGCGATTGGTCGCCGCCACGACGCGCGCCTTCACCTGGCGTTCACGGTCGGAGCCGATTCGGCGCATCGCGCCGTCCTGCAAAACGCGCAGCAGCTTCGGCTGCATTGGCAGCGGCAGATCGCCGATTTCATCGAGAAAAATCGTGCCGCCGTCGGCCGTTTCAAATAACCCCGGGCGCGACCCCTTGGCGCCGGTAAAGGCGCCGTCGGTGTGCCCGAATAATTCCGACTCGATCAGCTCCGCCGGAATCGCCGCGCAATTGACTGGCACAAAAGCGCCGCCGCGCCCCGACGCGTCGTGAGTCGCGCGGGCGACGAGTTCCTTCCCGGTGCCTGATTCGCCGGTGATGAGCACGGTGCTCGCGCTGCGCGCCGCCTTGGCGATCTGCTCAAATAGTTCGCGCATCGGTTTTGACGCGCCGATAATGCGGGACGGCGTTAAAGGCAATTCCCGTCGCAACCGCGCCTGCTCGCGCCGCGGCGCGCTGCTCTCCAGCGCTTTCGCCACAAGCCCCAGCAGCTTCTCCTTGTTGATGGGTTTGGTCAGGTACTGGAAGGCGCCGGCCTGCACCATGCCGACCGCCTGCTCAACGGAGCCGAAAGCCGTGACGACAATCACCGGGGTTTCGCCGCGCCGCGCGCGGACGGCGGCCAGAATCTCGTGTCCCGTTATCTCGGGCATTTGCACGTCGGTGATGACCAGGTCAATAAACTCGCGGTCGTTCTCGATGTGCTTAAGCGCCGCTCGACCGTCCGCCGCCGCTAGCGTTTCATAGCCCGCTTCCTCCAGCAGCAGTTTCATCAAGTCACGCATGTCATCGTTGTCTTCGACGATCAGCGCCTGAATAATTCTGACGTTTTGCGCGTTCATTGAATGCTCGTTTAATTTAAGCCCTGTCATAAAATCAGAGATATCACAATTAAGACCGGCACACATTTCTCTCAAGTGATCGTCTCATCAACTCGCCTGAATCTGGGCGGCGAGGCGCTTCTGTTAGGCTGTCATCGTAACATAGAGGATGAGGATCGAGGATCAAGGGTCGTCTCATAGTGGATAGGTAGATGCCGGAGGCTCGATCCTTGATCCTCAATCCTCGATCCTCGATCCTCGATCAATGGTCGAACCGTCCGATGATGCTGGTGATCGCGATCGCCAGCTCAGCCGCGTTCACCGGCTTGGGCATGTGCATCTGGAAGCCCGCGGCCAAGGCCTGCACGCGATCTTTGGTTCGGCTGTATGCCGTCAGCGCAATCGCCGGAATCCGTCCGCCTTGTTCCGGCTCCATCGCCCGCACCTGGCGCAGCAGGCTGTAGCCGTCTTCTCCTGGCATGGCGATGTCCGAGACGATCAGATCGGGCCGGGGCTTCTGTCGCGACAGCGCATCCAGCGCCGCTTCCGCCGATGCCGCCGGGATTACTTCGGCGCCGTATTGCTGCAATCTGATCGCCAGCAAATCACGCGCGTCAGCTTCATCATCCACCACTAGGATGCGCAAACCAGCGAGGTTGGGCTGGTCGTTCGCGTCGAGCGTCCTACTGAGTTCGATCGCATTAATTTCCGAGATCGCCCGGCTTCCTGACAGCGTAGGTAGAGTGACTGTGAAGGTAGAGCCTCGCCCCTCGCCCGCGCTCTCGGCTTTGATTGCGCCGCCATGCATCTCTACTAATCGCTTAGCAAGGGCCAGGCCGAGGCCGAGGCCTCCCTGACGCCGCGCGCTCGATGAGTCAGCCTGGCGGAAAGGTTCAAAGACGTATGGCAGGAAATCCGGGGTGATGCCTTTGCCTGTGTCGCTCACGATGATCCTGACTTCCGCCTTGCCTCGCTCCAGTCGCGCATCCACGCGACCGCCGGGCTCGGTGAATTTGATTGCGTTGGAGAGCAGGTTCCAGAAGACCTGTTGCAGCCGATTCGCATCGCCCAGGATCAGCCCGGGCGCCGAGTCGAAAGTCACGAGCAACCCGATGTTCTTGGTCTCGGCCGTCGGGCGCACGACGTCGAGTGATTCTTCGAGCAGCTCGTCGAGATATAGTGGTTGCGCTTCGATGCTCAGCTTGCCGCTCAAAATGCGCGTCGTGTCGAGCAGATCCTCGATCAATTTGCTCTGAAGCTCGGCGTTGCGCTCAATAGTCTGAAGCGCGCGTTCGTAGATCGGATCGCCGGGCCGCCGCGATCGCAAGACCTCCGCCCAACCGAGCATGGCGCTCAGTGGCGTGCGCAGTTCGTGCGAGACGATGGCGAGAAATTCGTCTTTCGCTCGCGCGTTCGCTTCAGCCTCCGCCCGCGCGGATTGTTCACGCTGAAGCGCCTCCAGAATCTGGCGGACATGCTCATCGCTTTGCTCGGCGAATTCAGTCACCCGGCATAATGCGCGGCGCGCCTTCCCATCTTCATCACGCTCGATCCATCCCGCTTCGCAGACCGTCTGATAGTCGCCACTGCGACGGCGTAGACGGTACTCGACCTGGTAACTTTCGGCGCCTTTCTCCAGCGCCTCCGAGACGCGCTCCTCCACTTTCGCCCGGTCCTCATGATGGATTAACTCGATCCAGTCGTCGCGGCTGAAGCCCGCCGCGGGCGGTGTATAACCGAGCAGGGCGGCGGCGGCGCGCAGGCGACTGATTCGGTTACTCTTTATGCGCCATTGATAGATCACAAACCTCCTCCTCCTCTCCCAAAAAGCTAAATCGGATCAAAATAACGTTCGGGCGCCTGTTTCGCCACCGCAGCCACCGCAGCCACAGAATAGAAAGCGAAATGAGGCTTTCCCGATAATCTCTTTTCCTCTCTTCCTCTGTGTCCCTGTGGCCATCATAAAGTTTCAGGTCGATCTTCCGGTTAAATTGGCGATGCTCAATACCAGCTCATAAAGCTCGACCGGTTTGGGCATATGCATCTGAAATCCGGCGGCAAGGGCGCGCAGGCGATCTTCGTCGCCTGCGTAGGCGGTTATAGCTATTGCGGGCGCCTTGACCCCATCGCTCCGCAGCCGCCGGATCAACTCATGTCCGCCACCACCGGGCATCGCGATGTCGGCGATCACGATTTCAGGCTGCCAGGCGGTCATGATTCTCATCGCGTCGGCTATGTCCCCGGCGGTTCGAACTTCAGCTTCTTTTATGGAGAGGGTGGCGGCCAGCAGTTCTCGCGTGTCGGCCTCGTCGTCCACCACCAGGACGCGCAACCCGGAAAGGTTCGGCGCCGAATCCGGCACGACGATCTGACGACTCGTTGCGGCTAACGGAGGCGCCTCATACGAAAGTTCGTCCGTGAACTGCGCCGGAAGTGTGATTCTGAAAGTCGAGCCATGCCCCAAGCCGAGGCTCTCGACATCTACAGTCCCGCCATGCATCTCCACCAGACTACGCACAATGGCCAGGCCCAGTCCCAACCCGCCGTGGCTTCTGGTGATGCTGCCGTCAGCCTGTCGAAACCGATCGAAGACAAAGGGCAGAAATTCGGCCGCAATGCCGATGCCGGTGTCCATCACCTCGATTTTAGCCTGCCCGTTGAGATATCTGAGGCGAACTTTCACTGCGCCTCCCGAAGGGGTGAACTTGACGGCGTTGTGGACCAGATTCCAGATCACCTGCTGGAACCTGTTGCGGTCGAGCCGGAGCAGGTCCGCCATGGGGTCGAGATCCGTTTGCAAACTCACCTGTTTAGCCTCCGCCGCCGGGCGAACCGATTCGACCCCCGACTCGATAACGGAGGCGATGTCGGTCAGTTCGATATCCAGAGACAAATTGCTGGTGATAATGGACGAAACATCGAGCAGGTCGTCAACCAGTTTTTTCTGCGTGCGGGCGTTGCGCTCGACAGTCTCCAGGGCGCGCTCTTTGCTCGCTTCGTCGAGACGCCCTTCCCGCGCGAGCGTGACCCAGCCGAGCATGGCGTTGAGCGGCGCGCGCAACTCGTGCGAGACGGTGGCGAGAAATTCATCTTTCAGGCGATTGGCCTCTTCGGCCTCGGCCCGCGCCGCCTGCGCGCGCGTGAGCATCTCGGCGCGCTCGCTCTCTGCCCGCTTGCGGTCGGCGATCTCCTGCTCCAACGCGGCGGCGTGGCTCTGCAGATCGGCGTAGAGCCGCGCGTTTTCATAAAAGACGACGGCTTGGGTCAGCGTGACGGTGAAGCGCTCGTCCGCCTCGCTGAACGCGGGCGCGCCGATCTTCTCGGCCAGATAGAGCCAACCGCGGACCTTCTCCGGGTGGCCCTGTCGCAAAATTGGCGCGCCGACGAACGATTTGACGGGAATCTGTTCCGGCAGAATGCGCAGCCCGTTCACTCCGGGGAGACGGAGCGACCTGGCGCCCGCGAACCGCTGCTTGAGGAGGTGTTGACAGGCCTGCGGGAAGCGGTCCTTGACGGCCGTCGCGCGGTCGAATCCGCTGGTGAAGAAATGACGCAACGTGACGCCGTCGTCCTCCAGAATGCCGACCGTGGCGAAGCGCGCGCCCATGATCTCGCGCGCCGCGTCGCAAAACCTCTCGAGCACCAGCTCCGGATCCCGCTCCGCCGCCAACCGCTGCCCCAGATCGATCAATCGTGAGAGGCGCTGGAGATTGGCGTTCTCAAGCTCGATGTTCTGCTCGCGCAGCAGATCGGCTTGTCGTTTGATTTGTTCGGTTTTCCAGTAGAGTTCTACGAAGACAGCGACCTTCGATTTCAGCGCCTCCGGATCGATCGGCTTGATGATGTAATCCACCGCGCCAATCGAATACCCTTGGGAGATGTGCGAATCGCCCGCGCTGTCGTACGCCGTCAGGAAGATGATCGGGACGCTCCGCGTCCGTTCTCGCCCGCGGATCAGAGCCGCCGTCTCTAGACCGCTGATGCTCGGCATATGCACGTCCAGCAGAATGACCGCTGCGTCATCGTCGAGCAGGAACCTGAGCGCCTCTTCGCCTGAAGAAGCCCTCACCAGATTGCGGTCTGGCGCCTGCAGTATCGTTTCCAGCGCCAGCAGATTGCTGGGGTTATCGTCTACAAGCAGGATGTTGACCCTCTGTGTCCATTCTTCCATCCCCGAAAAGTCTCCTCCACAGTCGGCGGTTTCATTTTCCATTTTCCATTTTTGATTCGTCATTTGTCATTGCAGCTTGCCTCTCGGTTCCGACAATAACAAATGACAACCGTAATATGGAAAATGGAAAATGAAAATACCTCAACCCTCCTCCTGACCACTTACACCCCTACCCCTTTACGCCGGCGGAGCCAGACGCGCAACATCGAAAGGAGCTGATCCATGTCGAGCGGCTTGGCGATGTAATCGGAAGCGCCGGCCTCGATGCACTTGTCGCGATCTGCCTTCATCGCCCTGGCGGTCAGGGCGATGATCGGCAGGTCTTTGAATGGCTCGTTCCGCCGAATGGCCCGTATCGTCTCGTACCCGTCCATCTCCGGCATCATAATGTCCATCAGAACCAGATCTATGTCGGCGTGCTTTTTGAGCGCCTCAATGCCAGCGCGCCCATTCTCCGCGCGCAGGACCAGTATGTCATAGGCTTCGAGGGCGCTGGTCAGGGCGAAGATGTTGCGCACGTCGTCATCGACGACCAGCACCCTGCGCCCTTCGAGCGTCGGGTCGTGGCGCAGAGACTGTTCCAGCATCCTGCGCTTCGACTCAGGCAGACTGGCCTCGGCAAGATGCAGAAAGAGCGAGGTCTCGGCCAGCAGGCGTTCGGGCGAGGCGGCCTCCTTGACGACCATTGCGTCGGCCACCGCTCGAAGCCGCGCCACTTCTTGTTCGGTAAGGTCCTTTCCGTTATAGACGATGATCGGCAGGTCGAACAGGCCCGGCTCTCGCCGCATCGCTTCGATCAGTTCGGCGCCGAACATGTCCGGCAGTTTCGGGTTGAGCGCCATGCAATCGAACCACTGGGTCTGCAACTGGGCCAAAGCCTCTTCGCCGGTGGCCACGGCGGTTGTCTGCACGGCGGCCTCGCCGATCAGTTCGACGACGCTCGCGCGCTGCGCGTCGTCGCCTTCAACCACTAGCAGCCGTTTGATCTTGCGCCAGGCGAATTCCGCGACCCGGTCGAAGGCCTCGACGAGATGTTCGCGCGTGACGGGTTTGCGCAGGTAGGTGAGCGCTCCCAGGCGCCGCGGTTGGATTTCGCGGTCGTCGGCGGTGATGACGTGAACCGGGATGTGACTCGTCTTCGGATCGTGCTTCAAGCGGTCGAGCACCGTCCACCCGTCGCGGTCGGGCAATCGGATGTCGAGCGTGATCGCGTCGGGTTTATAGCGGTGGGCCAGCCACAACGCGGCGGCGCCCTGAGAGGCGACCACGCCTTTGAAGCCGCGTTCGTGCGCAATGTCGAGCAGGACTTGCGCGAACGGCGCGTCGTCTTCGACGATTAGCGCGACGTGGTCGCCTGGATTGATATTGTTGCGGTCGTCGGCGACCTCAATGATCTCGCCGTAATCGCCGGAGCGGGGAGTGGGGAGAGGGGAATGGGAAATGGGGAGTGGGGAGTGAGTGATACGGAAGTTATTTCCCCCATTCCTAACTCCCGATTCGCCGCTCCCGGCTCTCATCCCGTTCCCCATTCCCCACTCTCCACTCCCCACTCCCTTGTAGACGCGGGGCAGGTAGAGCGTGAAGACGCTGCCCTCTCCAGGCGCGCTGACGACGCGAATTTCGCCGCCGAGCAGCCGCGCGATCTCGCGGCTGATCGAAAGGCCGAGCCCGGTGCCGCCGTATTTACGGCTGGTCGTGCCGTCGGCCTGCTGGAAGGCCTCGAAGATGATCCGCTGCTTTTCGGCCGGAATGCCGATGCCGGTGTCGCTGACCGAGAAGGTGATCACCTGATCGGCTTCCTTGAGCGTGTCACTCGCGTAATTAACGCGGCGTTCGGCCACGCCGATGTCGAGCGAGACGCGCCCCTTGTCGGTGAACTTTAAGGCGTTCGAGAGAAGGTTCTTGAGAATCTGTTGCAGCCGCTTCGGATCGGTGTTGATGGCCGGTGGGAGGTTCGGGGATCGCTCGATGGTGAATTCCAGCCCTTTATCCGCCGCCAGTTGGTGGAAGCTGAAGTCGAGCTGCTCGACGACCTCGGCGAACGGCGTGTCGCCGGCCTCTATCGCCATCATTCCGGATTCGACCTTCGAGAGGTCGAGGATGTCGTTGATCAGCGAGAGCAGGTCCGCGCCGGAAGAGCGGATCGTTTCGGCGAACTGCACCTGCTTGCCGTTCAGATTGCCCTCGGTGTTGTCGGCGAGCTGGCGCGAGAGGATGAGCATCGAGTTGAGCGGCGTGCGCAGTTCGTGCGACATGTTGGCCAGAAATTCGGACTTATACTTCGAGGTCAGGGAGAGCTGTTCGGCCTTCTCCTCCATGGCCCAGCGCGCCTCCTCGACCTCGCGGTTCTTGCCCTCGACCTCCGAGTTCTGCCGGGCGAGCTGTTCGGCCTTCTCCTGCAGTTCCTCGTTGGTATGACGCAGCTCTTCACGCTGCATGCGCAGCCACTCTTCCGATTCGCGCAACGTGAGCGCCTGCTGTTCGAGCCGTTCGTTGGTCTTCTTCAGTTCGTCCTGCTGGCTCTGCAACTCGCCGGCGAGCGATTGCGACTGGATCAGCAGCCGTTCGGTCCGCGTGTTGGCCTCGATGGTGTTGATGACGATGCCGATGCTCTCGGTCAACTGGTCGAGGAAGGCGATGTGAGTTTCGCTGAAGCGGTTGAACGACGCC
>DASTMP010000185.1:0-2108 GCA_035714085.1 Blastocatellia bacterium | reverse complement strand
GCCCGCTTCAGCTAGACAATAGTTGATCGCTCCGATTGGGAAGGCTCCTGAATGCTTACGCCGATTGAAGCGCTCTTCAGCGGCGGCGGCGATCACTTCTCCATCAATGACAAGCGCCGCCGCGGAATCGTGACCTTGTGAGATGCGGTACTCGCGTTCGTCGAGCCCAGGCCAATGCTTCTGCTTGAATGGGACTGAGCCTTCCAATCCACTGATGCCTAAAATTTTCATGGTATTGTCCGACGCCTTAGCGCTTTATTGAACCTTGATCTATGAACTGCGCCTCCGCGCGGTCCAATTCCAACCTCACCATGTACTGGAGTCCTGGATGCTTTCCAGAAAGCGTTCCCGGATTAGACGACGGTCAATTTTGCCGTTGCCGTTTTGCGGTAAACGGTCGAGGCAGGCCCAGCGTGTGGGCAGCATGTAATTAGGTAGAACACGGCTCAGCGCCTTACGCAGCATGGCCGGATTGTGATCTGCGCCGGGCTGCGGCACGTAAGCGCAACAGATCGTTGCGCCTTCAAAACCGCCTGTGTTGATCGCCACCACCGCGCATTCCCGCAAGATGCCGAGCGCGTTGAGCGCGGTTTCGGTCTCGCCCAACTCGATACGATAGCCGCGACTCTTGATCTGCGAATCGGCGCGGCCGAGGAAGTAAACCAGGCCGTCTTCGCCAACTTTCGCCAGATCGCCGGTCTTGTAAATACGCCCGTATGAGGTTGTGTCGAGGAAGACCTCGCTCGTTTTCTGTTCGTCGCGCCAGTAGCCCGGACTAAGACCCACGCCTTTGATGAACAAGTCGCCGATCTCGCCCGCCGGAGCAGGCTGAAGGTTGTCATCGAGAACCAACAACTCTTCGCCGTCGCAAGGCGACCCGATGGGAATGGGCGTATCTTCGCGCGACGGGAGCGCCGGAACGGTGTAATAACTGCTGGCGATAGTCGCCTCCGTCGGACCGTAGAGGTTGGTGAATGTCACATGAGGTAATCGCTTCATCCAATATAGCAAAGCAGGCGTCGGAAAGACCTCGCCGCACCAGAGCAGCCGCTTCAACGTCGGAAAATCGTCCTGCGCGACGACATCCTGCCTTGCCATATAGTTCAACAACGAAGGCGCCGAGAACCATTGCGTCAGCTCATGCTGGCGAATGAAGTCGGCGATCTTGTTCGGGAGAAGATTCAATTCTGTGGGAACCAGATGGAGTTGCGCGCCCGCGCCCAGCGTTCCATAGATGTCGAAGGTCGAGAGATCGAAATGGAGCGGCGGATGGCCGGAGTGGCGATCCTCCCAGCTCGCGCCGAAATAACGGGCGGCCCATTCGATGAAGCGCATCGCGTTGTTATGTGTGATCTGCACGCCCTTGGGCGCGCCGGTCGACCCCGATGTAAAGAGAATGTGCGCCGTGTCGTCGCCTCGGTTTCGGTAATCGAGCGGCTCGCCTGAGAAAGCCGTCAAATCGCTGTGGGAGAAGCCGATTTCCAGATCTGGCGTCAGCGGCGCTTCGGCGTCTAGGGAGCCGATCACCGGCGCGGCGCTCAGGCTCGCTTCCGCAAGCGTCTCGCGAAGCAAGCGCGCCATTGATCCGGCGATAAGGACGCATCGCGGCTCGCAGGCGGCGACGATCCTGGCCAAGCGTGGCGCAGGGCTTGATGGATCGAGCGGGACGTAGACGCAGTCGGCTTTGAGAATTCCCAATTCGCTGATGATGGCGGCGGGCGATTTGGGCGTCAGAAAGCATACGCGGTCGCCACGATCGCAGCCGGCGGCTCGCAACTGCCTGGCCAGTTGGTTGGAGGCTTCCTCCAGCGCCGCATAGTTTATCTGGGCGCCGTTCATAACAAGGGCGACAGCGCCGGGGCGTCGCTCCGCCTGCCTAGTTACTAACTGCTGTAACAACTCTGCCATTTTCCGCCTCCTTTGTCGCCAGGGTTAAAACCACGTTGATGTGCGCCAGCTCTTCCTGGTTGGGCGGGATGTCCAGGATAAGCGTTCGATAGCCGACAGTAACATAACGCGCCAGCTCCTGCGCCACTCGCTCGTAGCTTCCGACCAGGTACGGGCAATTCGTCTTGTAGTTCTGGAATGGTATCAGCCAGTAAGGATTC
>DASTMP010000184.1:0-12259 GCA_035714085.1 Blastocatellia bacterium | reverse complement strand
CCCGAGGATACTAGCTGTCGTAAAGACAGGCCGGTCGGCGCCTTCGATCTTCGCCGTTCGCATCTCGTGCAGCAAGCCTTCGCTCTGCGCGTCCTCAGCGCCCGTGATGTGAAAGACGATGGCCAGCGAACTGACAAAAACCTCACGCGCGGCGAAGGCTGAGATCAGCCCGACGCCCACACGCCAGTCAACGCCCATCGGCCTGAGCGCCGGTTCCATCAGGTGTCCGAGCTGCCCCGCGAAAGATCGATCCAGGGGACTCTGCGAGATTACCGGAGCGGGCGCCGAGCCTGCCGGCGTAATCTGTTTTGCGCCGAAGCCGAAATTCGAAAGCAGCCAGAGGCAGGCGGAGACGGTGGCGATCGGCAGACCCGCGCGTTTCAAATAGTTCGAGGCGCGCGCCCAGGTCATCTTCAGAATCGGTTTGATTTGCGGCCGCCGGTAAAGAGGCAGTTCCATCGCCAGCATCGATAAGCCGCGCTTCTGAGGCATGAAACGGTTGAGCAGGCCAGCCACGAGCGAGCCGACCAGCAGGCTGCCGACGTAAATCGCCGCGAGGGCCAGCCCCGCCCGCCAGGCCGCGTCGCGCGGCATGACCGCCGCCAGCAGGAGCGAGTAAACGGGCAGCCGCGCGCTGCAACTCATCAGAGGCAGAATCCATATCGTCAGCAGCCGTTCGCGCCTGGTCGGAATGGCCCTTGCCGCGAGCGTCGCCGGAATCGCGCAGGCGAACCCGGAGAGCATCGGCACGAATGACCTGCCGTGAAGCCCCAGCAAGCGCAAGGGGCGGTCCACCAGCGTAGCCGCGCGAGCCAGATAGCCCGAGTCTTCAAGCAGCGTCATCAGAAAGAAAAGAATTACCACTTGGGGGAAAAAGACCGCGACCACGCCGATTCCGTGAATGACCCCATCAGAAAGAAAACGCGTAAACATCCCGCCGTGTGGGATGCGCAATACCAGGTTCCCGACGGCTGAGAAACCCGCATCCACCGCGTCCATCAGGGGTTGCGCGGCCCAGAAGAGCGCCGCAAAGAGTCCCGCCAGAATTACAAAGAAAATTGGGAAGCCGAAAATGCGATGCAGGACGATTCGATCAATACGTTCGGTGAGCGGGTCCCCCCCCCGCGAGCGCGATCTGGAGTTCGACGCGGCGCCGCTCTCTTCCAGCAACCGCTGCAACCCGCGGTATGTTTCTAACGGCTCCCCGGGCAACTGCGCCAGTGGGAAACGTCTTTCTACCGATTTCGAGGCGGCCCGCACGGCCTCAAGCAATTGTTTCGTTCCTTTGCCAGTGCGCGCGTCCACCGGCGCGACCCTCACGCCCAATGCCGACTCCAGTCTTGCGGCGTCTACCGACTGTCCCACCCGGGGGAGCAGGTCCACCATCGTCAGCGCGATCACCATCGGGCGCCCTTGCCGCGCCACGAACGAGGCAAAGCGTAATTGGCGTTCGAGTTGCGTCGCGTCCACAACCACAACAAAGACATCAGCCTGCACTGAATGGTGTTTCCCCAGGATCACGGCGGCGGAAAGCTCTTCCTCTGGCGATGAGGCGACCGTGCTGTGAATACCCGGCAGGTCCACGATCGAGACCACCTCTCCCATATCCAACCGGCTCCGCCCTCTGATCAGGCTGACTGTGACTCCTGGATAATTCCCGGTGCGAAAGCTTCCGCCAGTCAAGGCATTCATCAGTGTTGTCTTACCCGAATTGGGCATGCCGACCAGACAGACAGTCAGCTCCCCAGTAGGCGTCCTAGTAGGCGCTGAGGATGCCTGATTTTCTACTCCACAATGATCCATGCGGCCTCATCTTTACGCAGCGCCAGCCTCGTCCCTCGCAGCACGACAACCAGCGGCTCTCCCAGCGGGGCGGCCTGGGCGACCTTGACCTCTGCGCCCGGCGTGAAGCCCAACTCTAGCAGCCTGTAACAAGCATCGTCAGGGCCAGCCAGCGACTTAACGTGATGCCAGACCCCGTGCAGTACTTCCGACAAATTCTTTAATCGGCGGGCTGGCGAAGTCATTCCTGTCTCGCCCGCGCTGCCGTTCAATTTCTTCTTTATTGCATCTTTCATATTTAGATTTGTCGCAATGAGAGAAGTTCACCGTAACGTATTTATTTCATAGGCGTTTGCTGTCAAAGGGGAGAACCGCTAGCTTTAAATAACCGTTGATAGATCAATCTTCAATCGAGCTGAACAAGATTGTATTTAAAATGAAAATGACTTTCAACTACAAAGCGGGAAAAAGCGAGGTAATTTTAGGTTGGGCGATAAATCACTTAGTGTTGACTGCGTTAACCAACTGAAATCTCAATTCACCGAAACGGGCTCGAGTGACGAAATAAAGAGGCATGCGGCGCGCATCGCTCGATATCCATGTCTGCGCCAGAATGGTTTGGGTCTGCGCCAGAATGGTTTGCGCGGGAAGGGGTTTGGCTGGTTGGGGAGCAAGTATATCCACTCGCAAGGCGTCGCGCGCGCCCAGGGGGCCTCCGATGGATTCCTGTTTGATGACTTTGATCGTCAGTCGTTGTGGGCGGTTGTTGGCATCGAAGAAGGTGAAATCGCGCGTCATCCCGATTTTCAGATCGGCTGCGCGAATGGCGTAAAAGAGCGAGAGTATGTCAAAAGCGCCCGAAGGGATGTTGGTCTGGGAACCGTTCGAGAGTGACATCAGATTTCTCGACCGGTCATAAGTGGCGGAGGTCCGTTTGAACCGTTTACCTTCGCGCAAGCGCAGATCGGTTCTGATGGGAACAAGCGAATCCATCAAAACTAGACTGCTCACCTGATCGTTGACATCGAACAGTGTTCGAGCCGCGCCGACCGACGACGCTTCGCCGAAGAATTCGATAACAGGGTTCCCATTGAACATTCCCTGTTGGCGCACTTCAAAACTCGATTTGCCGACTGAAGAGAAACTGCCCCACGAGATGTCGTAGCTAAGTCGTTCACCGACGACGAAAGGATATTCTTTAGGCTTCGGCGCCGATTCCGGGTCAATGCCAGGTTTGACTGCGCCGGGTTTGACGTCGTTAGTCGGCGATGAGCCATTGCCGCCGACGACCTCATTTCCATTTCCGACCGAGGCGCCCGTGATACGGAGCGAATGAGGGGGCCTGGCGCCTTCGTCTGTCGGGAAATCGAGTTTTGCTGGAGGAGGGTCAGAGGGCGAGGCGAACGTTACGCTGGCGAGTTCGGCTCGCGCTTCGCCGACCGGCAGGTTAGCTTTAACCATCACGGGCAATCGCTGGCTGTCGGAGGAAATATAGATGTAGCCACGGTAGGCGCTGTATTTCCCCTTGGGATAGAAATTGACGAGAAATGTATTATACGCGCCGGCTTGCGCGATTACGCGTTCGCGGCCTTTGACCACCGCCTCGACCTCGATCAACTCCTTCCCGTATAGCGCGGTGAATTTAAACTTGGAGCCGTCGGTGAGCGGCTGCAACCGCAGCCAGTATATCAGCGAGGTCAGGTCGTAAGTCTCGCCGCGAACCGGGACCTCGCTGTCGTCCGAGAAAATCGCTTTCTGTTTTGAACGGTCAAAGACGACCACCTCTTCGGATTGCTTTTGCCCCTGGTGAATCGCGCTCACTATCCGATGAGGAACGGCGTCGCTCAGGCCCACGTAGGACGTATATTGATTATCCAGGTCGCCGAAGAGCGAACGCACCTGTCCCAGAGTCTCCACCCTGCTGCGGAGTTGATAACTCTCCCTTCCGTAGAACAGCCCTTGCGCGACGACCTCCATTTCGACGCGCGCCGCCGTAGGGAAACTCGACCAGGAGACGTTGTAAACCAGTCGCTCGCCGACGACCAGTGGCGATCCGCCGTTGGAATTTTCGGAGGCCGGGGAAGACTGTGAGGAGGCCGCTTTCGGAGGCGGAGTCAGTTGCGCGTTCTGTTGCTGCGCGTAAAGCTTCAAGCCGTAACTGATCGCGGCGATGGCGAGCGATCCCAAAATGGCTTTACGAGTTGTTTTAGCGAGCGACATCAGAAGTATTTTGCCTTATTATCGAATTATTGGAGGCAGTTTGACACAAGTTCGCCACGAATGGCCTTTGTTGTAAACGTTCCGAGCCGAGATCGGTTCGTTATTCTTCTCGACTCTTTTCTATGCCAATCGCCCCGCTCACTCGATGCTGGCTTGATATATATTTATTTCTTCGAGGATTTTCCGAGCGGCCGCGACCGGATCATTAGCCGCAGTGATTGGCCGTCCGATGACCAGGAAATTTGCGCCCGCGCGAATAGCTTCGGCCGGCGTAGTAACACGGCTCTGGTCATTGAGCGAGACGCCTGCAGGTCGAACGCCAGGTGTGAGAATGACGAAGCCGGAATCTTCGACGGCGCTTCTGATGGGAGCGATTTCGAGCGGCGAGGCTACCACACCGTCCAAGCCTGACACTGCGCAAAGCCTGGCGAGGTCGACCACTTCGTCTTCCAATTTCCGATCTATTCCGACTTCTTTCAATGAATCCTGACTGTGGCTGGTCAGAACCGTGACGCCCAAGATCAAGGGGCGGACTATCCTCTCACGCTCAGCGGTTTCGGTCACAGCTTCATTTACGGCGCGCATCATTTTCGATCCGCCCATCGCGTGAACATTAAAAACGCTCACGCCCAGTCGCGCGGCCTCTACTCCCGCCATTGCGACAGTGTTCGGAATGTCATGAAATTTCAGGTCCAGAAAGACGCGCTCGCCCATCGCGATGATCTTTCGCACAATCTCGGGGCCTGCGGCGGTGAAGAGCTGCTTGCCGACCTTGAACATCCCGGCGACGCCGCGCAAACGCTCGACCAGAAACAACGCCTGATCGGGCGAATCGACGTCCAGCGCCACCACTAGCGGATTGCGGATTGGGATTTTGGGATTATGGATTTGCATATTTTTCTGTCCGCCATCAGAAGTGATCGGCATTACAACTGAGTGAACAAAAGAGAAAACCTCTGGCGCCACAAAAACACACAAAGGAGCGCAAAGACCACAAAGCAGATAGAAATTAGAATCTTATCCCTGAACAATATTTGTGGCTTCTGTGTTCCTCTGTGTTTGTGTCTTTGTGGTCAAACAGGTTTCATCATCTAAGCAATCGACTTCTGCGCCGAAGACTTCTGGTCCTCCATTTTTCTGTTCATGGCAGTGGCATGGTCAGCAGCGCCGCGGGATCGAGATAAATCCCTTGCCACCGAACTCCGATGTGCAGGTGCGGCGCGGTGGCTCTGCCGGTTCCGCCACTCAACCCGATGATCTGTCGTTTCGCGACGCTGTCGCCCTCGCGCACTTTGATTTCGGACAGGTGCATGTATAGCGTTGATAAACCCTGTCCGTGATCGATTACGACGAAACCGCCTTCAAAAAACATTTCGCGCGCGATGATCACCACGCCGCTGTTCATAGCGCCCACGGGCGCGCCGAAGTCGGCGCGGAAATCCAATCCTTGATGGATGCTCTGAACTTTGTGATTGAAAGTGCGACGTACGCCGAAGGCGCCGGTAGTCCTGCTATCGACCGGGGCCTCGAAATTTCCCGACCACAGTATGGACGGAGTGACATGCGCGAAGATCTCTTTCTTCAGCTCCTGTTCCTCCTCGATTCGCGCCAGCGCCTCGGCGTCCGGTTCCGTGTATTGACTGGCGACCCGGAGCGCGACGACCGGATAGTTTACATGCTCGATCCTGACGGGATGGATATAGGAAAATCGAGCGCCGCTTGCCGTTGTGGCTTCGAGCGTGAGCAGGCTTTTACCGCCCGACGCGTCAACGCCAGCGCCTGCAAACCCGTACCAGACGCTGTCCCGCTCGTCAAAATTGAAGAAGACGCTGCGCCCCTGCCATTCGCCCCTGAGCGATCTCAACGCTCTTCGCGATTTGACGCGGAACAGGCATGGCGACCCGTTGACAGGCGCCTCCGGCTCCGAAGTGACAACCAGCGCGGCGCGCGGCGCGAATTTCAATCCGATCGCCGATGTTCGCGCTTGTAGCATGGCCATAGGCGGAAAAATCAGTAGCAACGTGGCGACTGCTAGGGGGATGTTCACTTTTTTAGTGTCTGACTCGGAAGTTAGACTTACCGTTGTGAAATCGAATTTTGGCTCTCAGACTTCATAATTCTGTCACAACAGTCCCGACCAACGCGCTGATGTTCTCCAGCCCGTTCTTCAAGCAATAATCAGCCAATCCATCAACGATCTTCATAGACGCCGCCGGGTCGTAAAAGTTCGCGGTGCCGACCTGAATTGCGCTCGCGCCGGCGATGATGAATTCGAGCGCGTCCTCAGTCGTCGCGATTCCGCCGATGCCGATCAGCGGGATCTTGACCGCGCGCGAAGCCTGGAAGACGCAGCGCACGGCGATAGGTTTGATCGCCGGGCCCGACAAGCCGCCCGTGACGTTGGCCAGGCGGGGCCGGCGCGTGTTGATGTCAATCGCCATTCCTACCGCCGTATTGACCAGCGACAGCGCGTCGGCGCCGGAGGCTTCGACCGCGCGCGCGATGGCGGCGACGTCGGTCACATTCGGCGAGAGTTTGACGATTACTGGGCGCGTCGCGGCTCGCTTCACGGCTTCGGTGACCGCCGCCGCCTGCCGCGCGTCGTTTGCGAAACTTTCGCCGCCCGCCTTGACGTTCGGACACGAGATGTTCAACTCATATCCGTGAATGCCCTCGCCGTCCTCCAGAATATCTATCGCTTCGATGTACTCCTCCACAGTGTACCCGAAGACGTTCGGGATGACGCGAGTGTCATAGCGCCGCAATTCAGGCAGTTTCTCTTCCACGAACGCGCGAGCGCCGATATTTTGCAGCCCGATGGAGTTGAGCATTCCGCCGTGGGTTTCGACGATCCGCCACGGGACGTTGCCGCGCATAGGCGCCGCCGACAGACCTTTCGTGCAAATCCCGCCGAGTTTGTTCAAATCGATCACCGCGGCCATGTCCAGCCCGTAGCCGCACGTTCCGCTGGCCGTCAGCACGGGATTATTGAAGCGGATGCCCGCGATTTCGATTGAAAGTAGTGATGAATGCGAATCGGCCATCTTTTCAGTCCTGGGAGCGCAGGCGCCCCTGCCTGCGGGGTTCCGGCCATCTTTCAGTTTACATCTGTTAATAGTCGCCGCAGCAGCTCTTTGTCTTTCTCATAAGTCAGGCGATCAACGGCATCGAGCGCGGAGACCCATTCATAGTGCGAGACCTCGTGATTCGGCTCGAACTCGCACTCGCCCTCGGGTTCCATGTGCCAGTAGAAAACCACCTTCGGCTTGCTCTTCACATTATAAGCGGTGAAGCCCGCGAAGCCCGTGATCACCGTGTCGTAGCCGGTCTCCTCCTTGACCTCGCGCTGCGCGGCCACGTCCCAGCTCTCGCCCTTTTCGATGTGGCCTTTGGGCAGAGTCCAGTCCTGGCGCTTAGGCCGCATAATCAGCAGAACCTCGCGCCCTTGCGGCGCGTCGCGCCAGACGAGGCCGCCCGCCGCGTAAGTGATTTTCCGATCGTTCATCGCCTCCCTCCAAATCTATATGAATCCGGCGCAGCGCCGCGCGCGTCGGCAGGCGGCGCCCTTCGCAAATCCGCCGATCGCTGACGCGCTGTATTGCGCCGATCTTTCTACCAATATAATTCTTCTCCCCAAAAGACAGGTCCGTCAGTGCAGACCTTTTTGTACACGAAGCCTTCGGGGCAATCGTCTTTAACCGCGACCGCGCAACCGACGCAGACCCCGTAACCGCAGCCCATCGGCGCCTCCAGCGAAAGCTGCGACGACGAGCCGAACCGTCCGGCGATCTGCGCGACTCGATGCAGCATCGGGTCTGGACCGCAGGCGTAAATGATCGTCCGCGCGCCGCCGCACGAGCTCAGGTATCTTTCCAGCGGCGCGGTGACAAAACCCGCGGCGCCGAGACTGCCGTCGACAGTCGCGCAAATGACATTCTCTTCCCGTAGCAGTTCGATAAAATCATCCAGCCCGCAGAGGTCACCCCGGCTCGCGCCGCCGATGAAGAGTTTCACACGCGTGTTCAGCCTGACCAACTCTTCGGCCAGCATAAATAGCGCCGCCGAACCCACACCGCCCGCCACCAGCAGCGCCTCGCGCCCGCGCGCCGCTTCGACATCGTAGGTGTTTCCCAGCGAGCCGAGAAAATCCACCTTGTCTCCCGGCTTCAAATTCGCCAGGGCCTGCGTGCCGCGCCCGAGAATCTGGTAAATGAAATCGACACAGGGCGCGCCGCCCACGGTCACGCTGCGGTAATAGGCCATTGCGCGGCGCAGCAGCGGCTCAACGATCCCGCGTGGCTTGATCATCGCGAATTGGCCCGGCAGCGCCGGAATCTTCTGATCGAGGCGCAATCGCAGATAGCCGTATCTGCGCCCAGAACCAATTTTGGACCCAATATTGGGCCCGCCATCGGGCTCGGGTAATATCAGATCGTTGTGTTCAACAGTCGTTACAGTGTCGATCATTGCGGGGAATGCGCCGTCGAAACGGCGAAATCTGCGTCGGGGATATGGGAAGTAAGCCTGAGTCTAACAGAACGAAATCGGGCGTGGCAAAGACGTTTACAGGTTTCCTCGCCCCGTGTATCGTTACTATTACTCGACCGGCGGCGGAGCCAAAATGATCAGACAAATCTATGAAGGCCAATAAAATTATCGCGGGATGCGTCATTGCGCTGGTCTTGCTGGCCAGCTCGCCTTTCATTCTCCGTTTAATGTGGCCGCGCATCAACGAAGTCAAAACGGGCGCGACGCCCGAATATCCCGACATCCAGCCGCAACGTTTTTATAAGCCTCATGCGGAAGTATTTCTCGCTGCGCTGGATGTGGCCAAATCAATGGGCTGGGAAATACGTGAATACGACGAGAAGACGGGAACTATCGAGGCCGTGGCCACTACGCGCATCTTCAACTCCAAAGATGATGTGACTATCACAATCGCCGAAGAAGGCGACGCCACAATCGTCAATGTCCGTTCGAAATCGCACATGGGCAAAGGCGATCTGGGAACGAACGCGCGCCGCATTCGCGCGTTCCAGGCCGAACTGGCGAAACGCTTGTGAGCGATGCTATATTCGGCGCGTATTCAGCTTTCAGGAATTTAGTCGGGAACGCCACTTCGGGTCGCGGTATGGAGATCGCCGGACAATGCGACAAGACGATGACAAATTGCGCTGCTGCTTCTGCGGCAGGAGCCAAAGCGAGGTTAAAAAGCTCATTGCCGGTCCTTCGGTCTACATTTGTAATCAGTGCATTGACATTTGCGTTGAGATCATCGTTGACGACTCGCGGCAGAGTGGTAGTCCATTAGGCTTGGCCTTGCCTGTGTTGACTCCGGCTGAAGACATAATGAGTCGGGTGGGACCTTCACGAGCTCACAAGCATGAAATACACCCTGGAGGGGAAGAGATGGAATTCATCGAGAAATCTTGTGTCATGACAACGGCCGATATGAATCGCGTGCTGGCCCGAATGTCTTCACAGATCGTCGAAAACAATCCTGATTTATCGAACGTGCTACTGGTCGGAATCAGACGGCGAGGCGTGCCGCTGGCCGAACGGCTGGCGGCCAGGATCAAAGAGATGGACAGCGTCGACGTGGCGACCGGCGCGCTGGACATCACGCTCTACCGCGACGACTTGAGCACTGTGGGTGAACGGCCCGTCGTCAACAAGACCGAACTGCCCGCGAACATCACCGGCAAGACGATCATCCTGGTTGATGATGTGCTCTACACCGGTCGCACGATCCGCGCCGCGATGGACGAGTTGATCGATTTCGGGCGCCCGCGCCGCGTGCAACTGGCCGTGCTCATTGATCGCGGCTGGCGCGAATTGCCGATCCAGGCCGATTACATCGGCAAGTACGTCACGACGACCGATAAAGAGATTATCAAAGTGATGCTCCCGGAGTTTGACGAGACGGAGCAGGTGCTGGTGGTAGAACAGAAATGAGTAGGGAGTGGAGAATAGGGAGTGGGGAGTGGAAAAAAGATATTATTTCCTATCTCCCATTCCCTACTCCCTGCTCCCTACTCCCCATTCGTCCGCATGCCATTAAAACATAAAGACCTTCTTGGAATAGCCGACCTCTCGCCTGAGGAGATCAATTTCATCCTCGACACCGCCGAAACTTTTCGCGAAGTAAACCGACGACAGATTAAAAAAGTCCCGACGCTTCGCGGAAAGACCGTCATCAATCTCTTCTTCGAAGCCTCCACGCGCACGCGCACGAGTTTCGAGATCGCCGCGAAGCGTCTTTCCGCGGACGCGATCAACATCTCAGCCTCGACTTCGAGCGTCGTCAAAGGCGAGACGCTAGTCGACACCGCGTTGAATCTGCAGGCGATGGCCCCCGACGCGATCGTCATTCGCCACTCGTCGTCCGGAGCGCCGCATCGGATCGCCAAGATAGTCAACGCCGCGGTAATCAACGCCGGCGACGGCGCGCATGAACACCCCACGCAGGCGCTGCTCGACGCACTGACGATTCGCGGCGCTAAAGGCCGTATCGCCGGGTTGAAGGTGGCGATCGTCGGCGACATCCTGCACAGCCGCGTGGCGCGCTCGAACGCTCATCTTCTTTCAAAGCTCGGCGCGCACGTCGTGATGGCAGGCCCGCGCACGTTGTTGCCGTTCGGATTGGAGAAGCGGATCGCGCCGTCTGAAGGCTCGGTCACTTTCGCCGATAACGTCAACGAGGCGATCGCCGACGCTGATGTCGTGATGATGCTCCGAATCCAGCTCGAACGGCAGTCGGGAGGCTTTTTCCCCAGCCTGCGCGAATATTCGATCCATTACGGGTTGAATCGAAGAAGACTGGAATTGGCGAAAGACGACGCGATCGTGCTGCATCCCGGCCCGATCAATCGCGGGATAGAGATCGATTCTGACGTGGCCGACGGGTCGTTTTCGGTGATTCTGAATCAGGTCGAGAACGGCGTGGCCGTGCGGATGGCGGTGTTATATCTGCTGGCGGGAGGGGAATGATTTATGCTTCTGATCAAAAACGGAACTGTCATTGACCCATCACAATCTTTGGAAAAGAAGAGAGACCTGCTTATCCGCGACGGACGTGTCGAAGCAATTGATGCATCGCTCGACGCCGATGGGGCTGAAACCCTCGACGCCGCCGATCTGATCGTCGCTCCCGGCTTTATTGACCTTCACGTCCATCTGCGCGAGCCGGGTTTTGAATACAAAGAAACCATCGCATCAGGAGCGCGCGCCGCCGTCGCGGGCGGGTTTACGTCCGTTTGTTGCATGCCGAACACGAAGCCGGTCAACGACAATTCTTCGGTCACGAGCTTCATCCTCGAACAGGGCCGCGCGGCGGAACTCGCCAACATCTTCCCAATCGGCGCGATCACGCAAGGATCGAAAGGCGAACATCTGGCCGAGATCGGCGAGATGAAGACGGCGGGCGTCGTGGCGATCAGCGACGACGGCAGGCCCGTGCTCGATTCGGGGATCATGCGGCGCGCGATGGAATATTCGCGCGATTTCGATCTCGTAGTTGTCGATCATTGCGAGGATTGCTGCGGCGCGGCGGGTTGGGCCATGCACGAGGGCGAGTATTCCGCGCTGATGGGCTTGAACGGATTGCCCAGCGCGGCTGAAGACCTGCATGTCGCGCGCGACATAACGCTCGCCGAGCTGACCGGCGCGCGCGTCCACATCGCGCACATCTCGACGGCGAGATCGGTCGATATGGTTAGGCAAGCAAAGCAGAAAGGTTTGGCTGTCACCTGCGAGATCACGCCGCATCATTTCACGCTGACCGACAGAGCCGTTTACGAGAGCGGCTTCGACACTAATTTCAAAATGGCCCCGCCTCTGCGCTCGCAATCCGACCTCGAAGCGATCATCGAAGGCTTGCGTGACGAGACGATTGACGCCATTGCCACCGATCACGCGCCGCACCACGCCAATGAAAAGATGCTCGAATTCGACCGCGCGCCGAACGGAATAATCGGCCTGGAGACCGCTCTGAGTTTGACTCTCGACCGTCTCACTTCTCGCGGCGTAATCTCGCTCAGCCGGATGGTAGAGCTGCTCTCGACCAATCCGGCGCGGATATTCAATCTCCATCGCGGGACTTTGAAGATCGGCGCGGTGGCGGATGTGACGATCTTCGATCCGAACAGAGAGATAAAGGTCGACGCCTCGAAGTTTCAATCGAAGAGCCGCAACACTCCGTTCGACGGATGGGAATTGAAAGGCGCGCCGGTGGCGACGATTGTCGGCGGGCGCTTGG
>DASTMP010000183.1:0-2253 GCA_035714085.1 Blastocatellia bacterium | reverse complement strand
ATTGACGCCGTCGTGACTCGTGAGTTGTGGTGGTCGTCAATCTATTCGCATGTGGGCGGCTTCCTGATTGGCCTCTACGCCATCGGCAAAGCGCGGGCGACGGGCAGAAGTTGGCTGCCAGCGCTGATCTGGTTTGTCCTTCTACAATTGGTCACTCGTTATACGACCGCTCCGGAGTTGAATGTCAACATCGCCCATTTTCCTTACGAGTTGGTCAAGGTGTGTTTTAGCAGTTATTGGGCGTTCTGGCCTGTCTGTCTGATTGTTGTAACCGCAATGGTCTGGGTCGTTGAGTTTGGGCTGCTGACGCTCTATCCACTGGGCCTGACGGATCAGCAGTCGAAAGATACGCAGCTCGTTTACGAGAAAAGCTTGTGACCCAGTGGTCGGTGATATGGAGTATACGCAATGCAATCAGGAGAATTCGATGACGCGATTGTCGGCGCCGGCGTAATAGGGCTGGCGCACGCTTACCACTTGGCGATGCGCGGACGCCGCGTGATTGTCTTTGAACGCAGTCCGCTTCCCAGGGGGGCGACCGGCGCGTCTATCCGCAATTTCGGGATGATCTGGCCGATTGGCCAACCCGCAGGCGAGATGTATGAACTGGCGCGTCGCAGCCGTGAATTGTGGCTGAACGTGTTGCAAGCCGCCGGCCTGTGGTATGAGCCCACAGGCTCGCTTCACCTGGCTCATTACGACGACGAAGCGGATCTGCTACGAGAATTTATTGCGGCGGCGCCGGCGAACGGTTTCGAATGCCAGTGGCTCGACCCGCCGCAAGTCTTATCAAAATCATCAGCCGTCAAAGCAGACGGGCCCGACCGGTTGCGCGGCGCGATGTGGAGCCCGATCGAAACCTGCGTAGATCCGCGTGAGGTCATCTTCAATCTGCCCGCTTGGCTGAGCAAAGAATACGGGGTTCAATTCGTCTTCGATCGCGCGGTGACCGCTTACAATGACCGTCGCGCGTTAGCGGGCGGAGAGGAGTATGTTGCGGACAATCTGTACGTATGCGCAGGCGACGACCTGCAAACGCTCTTACCGGCGGTCTTTCGCGACAGTGGCCTAGTTCGCTGCAAGCTGCAGATGATGCGCTCGCGCCCCGTGGCGGATGATTGGCGCGTCGGGCCGATGCTCGCCGCCGGGCTGACGCTGGCCCATTACCGGGCTTTTCAAGACTGTCCGTCGCTGCCCGCTTTGAAAAAACGCTTTGCCGATGAGATGCCCGATTATGTTCGCTACGGCATACACGTAATGGTCTCGCAGAACGGACTCGGCGAACTCACGCTCGGCGATTCGCACGAATACGGCGCCGAGATCACGCCTTTCGACAAACAGGAGATCGATGATCTGGCGCTTAGCTACCTCAACACGTTTTTCAACGCGCCGAAGCTGCAGATCGCCTCGCGATGGAACGGCGTCTATGTCAAACACCCGACCGAGCCTTATTTCATCGCCCGCCCTGCGGTGGGCGTGACTGTCGTCACGGGCGTCGGCGGCGCGGGGATGACGCTGTCATTCGGTTTGGCGGAGAAAATTGTCAGAGAGAACTTGGGGGAGAATTGAGATGCGGATTGAACCGCTGATTGAGCTAGTGGTTTTCGATATGGCCGGCACGACCGTCTCGGAAGGCGGCGCGGTCTACCAATGTTTGAGCGACACGCTGGAGGCGAACGGGCTGGAGATCCCCGCGAACTCCATGCTCGAAGTCAAAGGAATGGACAAGTATGAGGCGCTGCGGATTTTGATTGAAAGATCGGCTATGCGCGAACAACTACTGCCCGGACTCGACGCCATCCACGAAGACTTCGTTGAGCGTATGATTGAGTTCTATCGCTCCAATCCGGAGGTCGGCGAAATGCCTGGCGCGAGCGAGACGTTCCGCCGCTTGCGTCAAGCCGGCGTCAAAGTCGCGCTCAACACCGGATTCAGCCGCGACATCGCTCAGACGCTGATTGATCGACTGAACTGGGAGCGCGACGAGTTGATTGGCGCCTCGGTAACGAGTGACGAGGTCGAGCGCGGCCGCCCGCACCCCGACATGATCCAGATGTTGATGCTGAGGCTAGGCGTCACAGACCCGCGTCGCGTAGCCAAAGTCGGCGACACGCCGGCCGATTTGTTCGAAGGCAAGAACGCCGACTGCGGCCTGGTCGTCGGCGTGACGCAAGGTTCATGCGCGCGAGAGCAGTTGGAGCCATGCCCGCACGACCATTTAATCGGCTCGGTGGCTGAGTTGCCGGAGTTGCT
>DASTMP010000182.1:0-1847 GCA_035714085.1 Blastocatellia bacterium | reverse complement strand
CATCAGCTCGCTGGTGGCCCGATCGTCCACCTTCCACAGGCTCGCGACGACACGTGGGGCGCCGGCGTACATAAACCCGCGCGTCAGCCCTATCAGCCCTTCTCCTTTGATCTCCTTGCCCAATCCGGTCTGGCAGGCGCTAAGCACTACCAGCTCCGCGGGGAGTTTCAAATTATAGATATCCTGCAGCCGGAGAAATCCGTCCTGCTGATGTCCCGCTTCGTCGACCAGCGACAACACTATGCCCGACAACTCAGGATGGATGTTATTGAGCATCCCGTGGGTGGCGAAATGCACAATGCGATATTCGCCCAGCTCCGGCCTCAGCGCGGTCGTTCGACTCGCCTCAAAATCCAGCGCCTGCATGCGCTCCCGCTCTGGGACGAGCGCCAATATCGCCGCGGCCTCACGCCTTGTACTGATCAATCGCCCGAAACCCGCTTCGGCGCCGATCACTCCCGTTTCCCGACCAGACCTCGTCATCTCCAGGAAAACGTTGTCTATCTCATCCGAATCGGCGGATCTGGTTTTCTCTTTGGCTCCCGGCTCGCCAGCATTCCGCCGGACTCTCTTATCGTCATCGGTGAAGACCGGATCGGCCAGAACCGCGAGCGACTTTTCCACCGGCTTGCGTCCGGCCGTTTCACGCCGCAGTGTCGCGAGCGTGGAGGCCGACGGAAGGCTCACGATTTCGTGTTCGACGAATAAAGGCTGCGGTTCGGCCCCTGAATTCCGCTCCTTGTCATTCCCGGCGGAAGGCGCGGGCAATGCGGCGAAGGGGATGTACTGCAATGCGCCGTCGGCGACTATCGCCAACCGCTTCCTGCCGAGCTGGGAGGCGACAGGGCCGAGTAACATCCGGCTCAACTCGGAGGCCTGCGTCCAGTAGCCCTCTCTAGCCTCTTTGACGCGAGCCTGGTATTTAGCCTCGGTGTCGCCGGGTTGCGGTTGCGGCGCAATCAACAGCTCACGCACGCGGCGCGTCGCCGCCTCTATCTCGGCCCGCTTCGGCAGTTGATGGCTGGTGATTGACTTTTGGCTCACGACGAAGAGGTAACTTGCGTCATCACCCAGCGAGTACTCCAGGAGCAGAGTGTCCGGATCCAATACCTGATGTTGAATCTCAGTCAGATTCAGAGGCCGAGGCTGGGTCAAGGCGGCGTATCTGGGACTGCGCTCGCGAATCTGCGCCTTTAATTCCTCGTACTCGGTGGCGATCGAGTCTATCTCTTTGGCGAAGGCTTCAGCCTGTTCGGGAGTGTGTTTGCGATTAAGGAGGGCGAACTGCGCCGCCGCCTTCGCATTGAGCAGTTGCCGCAAGGAGCGTTCGCGCTCCAGGAGCGAAGCGTCAACGCCCTGACGAATATCAGCCCGCGATTCCGTCAAAAGTTCCAGAAGGGACCTGGCTCTCGCGCGCTCGCTGACCTCCAGCGCCAAAGCGTCAAATGCAGCGGCCACGTTCTGTCTTTGCATCCGCATCAGCACATCGATGTAGAACTGATAGAACTCCTGTCGTAAGGCAAAGTAGGAAGCGCGAAGCCCCTGGCCGGCGATATCGGCGCGCAGAGATTCGATCATGCCAACGGCCTCTTCAATGGTTTGGCGAGCCTGGGTGAGATTGCCGCGTTGTTGCTCGACTCGCGCAATACCCAGCAGGGCGACAGCTTCTCCGTTGCGCTCACCTATGAATTGGAAGAGCGGCAGAGCTTCGTTGTACTTCTCCAGCGCCTTCCCAGTCTCTCCCAGCGCCCGATAGACCGCGCCTATGCTGTTGAGTGTTTGGCCCTCCCCTCTGCGGTCGCCAACCGCGCGCCTGAGCGACAGAGCCTCGTTGAGCTTCTCCAGCG
>DASTMP010000181.1:0-11743 GCA_035714085.1 Blastocatellia bacterium | reverse complement strand
GCATCGTGGGTTGGGAGGGTTGATGATTGCGCCTTAGCGAGGCCGTGAATGGCGCAGAGAATGTTGAATGACGCCAACAAAAGACACACTTTTTTCGTCATCATATAGACCTCTTTGGGTTAGCTGCTATGGAAGGCACAGCGAGTCTCGGAGCGCGTAGACTCAGGCGGGAGCGGTTCTTAAGTTGTCCTTCGCAGAGCCTATTGCGTCTGCGTCAGGTCCCGATATTTTAGTATTCTTTCAACTCCCGAAAAAGGCTTCCCATCGAGCTCGGCGTACGGATAGATGAAGTAATTGAGCGCGTCCCCGTTCTGTTTAGGGCTGAGTGCGAGGTCGCGCCCGCGCGTGAATTCAACACGGTTCTCGTCGTGCGCCCCGAAGAAATACTCCCGCCGCTTAGGGTCTTTAGCCGCTTCTGAAGCGTCAACCGGCACCCACCCCAGGTCTTTCACGTAAAACTCCGCCCAGCAGTGATAGCCGCTGATCTGCCCGTTCCCCCGGTCCGCCGGCAGCGGGAAGCCGATGGCGAAGCGCGCGGGTATACTCAACGCGCGACAGTAACCGATGAAGATCGCATGAAAGTCGGTGCAGTTGCCGCGCCGCGCTTCGCAGGCGTAGTAGATGTCGCCGCGCCCCCAACCTTGCCCGGACTTGTCATACTTCACCGTCGCGACGATGTGATCATAAATGGCGCGGGCCTTTTCCAAGTCAGTCTTGGCGTGCGCGGCTTCTACTACTTCCAGCGCCCAACCTTTGATCTTTTCATCAAGCGGCGCCAGGCGGTCTGGTTGAAGCCATCTGGCCATGTCTTGGTCAGCCCGTTCCTTCTGCTCGGCTCGCGGATGGTTCTGGCCGAGGAGCGGGTTGATGTGTTCCCGGCGCATGGCGTTGAACCGGAGGGCGACAGTGAAGCCGGCCGGCTGAGGGTCTTTCACTTTGATACTCAGCATTTTATTCCCGTACTGCGCCGAGTGAATCTGGTAAGGTTGCGACGATTCGATACGAAGGTCTGAAATCGCCTGGTAAGGGTCGTTGTGCGGAATGGGCAGCCAAAGCTCCAGTTGCTTAGCGCCCGCGGGAATATCCTTCACGACCGTTACGTACTCGAAAGCGAAATTTCGTTCCCGCGGAGTAATCGCGTCGGCGTAGTGCGAGAGCGCAGTCAAAAAAAGCCCGACAGCGGTCAGCATCCGAAAACTCGAAGAGATTCGCCCGCCCAGGAATGTTTGAAACATGGTTCCTCCATAGAAAATGGCCACGTAGTCGCCGAATTTATTCGTCACGCGACGAATAAATTCGGCGACTACGTGTCGCGTTTTCGTTATTTCAGAGCGTCGTCCACGATGACATGAAAGACGCCTTTGGTTAGGGATAGTGAAGAACACTAATGCGCAGCGCCGACAAGGCTGTCGCGCCGATGTCTTACGAACAATGATTGCTTGTGGGGCCGCCGCGCCCCGGGGGAAGGAGGGCTAAATGGCGCCCCGCAGGACTTGGGTCTGTTGAATCGCTACCTGCGCTCCAAGTTTTGTATGGATTCAATGTCTGTACATATATTTCCTTACAGCGACGAAAATGGAATGTATAACAGGATAACGGAGCAGGGCGAATTATATGGCGCCTGGCGTCTGGGTCAACTATATATCGGGCGATGAACACAGTTGTTTAAGAATGATGGAAGGGGCCGGATGAGGAAGTTTGATGTCATATTACTTTCGAGACGCCGATATTACGCAGGAGGACATTTACATTTTCCGTATAGCGGTTTTCATTTGTCATTCATTGGCAAATGAAAACCGCATGTTTATTTGATTTCCGGGGGCGTTCATACCGCCGCCGCCAGTTCGAACGTCGGGTAGTCGGTATATCCTCGCTCGCCCTGCGCATAGAAAGTCGATTGATCCGGCTCGTTTAACGGCGCGTCGCGCTTGAACCTTTCCGGCAGGTCAGGGTTCGCCAGAAACAATTTGCCGTAAACGATGGCGTCCGCGCCGCCGTCGGCCAGCAGTCTTTCACCGTCCTCCTTGGTAAACCCACCGTTGGCGAAATAAACGCCTCGGTATAGCGGGCGCAATTTCCTGTGCCAGTTGATTTGCGTCGTCGGCGTTTCTTCAAACCCGATGTGCAGATAGGCGAGATTCCGTTTGTTCAATTTCCGGA
This sequence comes from Blastocatellia bacterium, assembly GCA_035714085.1. Lineage (GTDB taxonomy): Bacteria > Acidobacteriota > Blastocatellia > RBC074 > RBC074 > JAJVID01. The sequence continues at coordinate 9,583 of DASTMP010000181.1, read as the reverse complement.
TGACGAAAGGATAAAATTCTTCGGCGTCGTCGTCCTCCATGTCATTGAACGGGACGCTGGGCGAAAGCTTTACGCCGACTTTTTCCGCGCCGATTTCCGCGCTCATCGAATCCAACACCTCCAACAGAAACCGCGCCCGATTCTCCTGCGAGCCGCCGTATTGGTCGGTCCGCAAATTGGTGTTGGTTCCCAGGAATTGATGCGCGAGATAGCCGTTCGCGCTGTGCAGTTCGACGCCGTCGAAACCCGCCTTAATCGCGTTTCCCGCGGCGGCGGCGAAGTCCTGAACTGTCTGCTTGATTTCGTTTAGCGTTAATTCGCGCGGGGTCACGAAATCTTTCATGCCTTCATCAGTGTAATTCTGTCCTTTCGCTTTGACCTCGCTCGGCGCGACCGGCTGCGCCCCGCCGGGCAGGAAGTCGGGAAGAGCGATGCGTCCGGTGTGAAAGATTTGCAGGAAGATTTTTCCGCCTCGCGCGTGGACGGCGTCAGTGACCCGGCGCCAGCTTTCAATTTGCTGGGCGGTGTAAATTCCCGGCGTGCGAATGTAGCCTTTCGCCATCGGCGAGATGTTCGTAGCTTCGGTAATAATCAACCCTGCCGAGGCGCGCTGGCGGTAATACTCGGCGACGTAAGCCGGCTGCGCGCCTGCGTCATCCGCGCGGCCCCGCGTCATCGGAGCCATGATGAGGCGATTGTCCAGCTCTATCTTTCCTATTCTGATTGGTTCGAAAAGCGTCGGCATTAAGTTTCTCCTTTGTTCGATAGTCTCACATATATACATTTATCTATGTATATAGCCAGAAAATGAGATCGTTTGCGCCGCTCCAGCGACTGTTCTGAAGCGCGATGTTACGAGCGAAACTCCGGTCCTCTATCGCAATTCCACGCGGCCGCGGGGGCTGTCAATGGTCGCGACGAGCGCAGGCTTGGCGCCAGATTGCACCGGCAGATCGAGTCCGAGTTCACGTAATAGACGCCGAACACGTTGCGCATCGGGATGTTCCGCGCGCAGGGCGACAAGCGAGGCCCCCGGCGCCGCTGTAGTAGCAGGATGTGGCGATTGCCCCCAGTCGATGAAAAATGGGACGAGTCCATCAGCCAACACCGTACGTGGGTCGGTATAGCGCCACGACAGGAGAACCCCGTCCGTCCGGCGCCGGCTCCCGGATGTCACTTCTCCGAGGCGCGCGCCCTTGCGCGCGGCTTCATCTCTCAGGCGTTCGAGATCCACGCCCTTGGCCGCCCACGCGACGAGCCTCGACTCCTTCAGCCCGTCGATCCCGAAGGAGCGAGGAGTTGTAGGAGGCGGCTGCTCCGGGTCAGGCGCGATGATTTCCAGATAGGTTGCCGGACCCAGTGTGATCAAAGCGTTTCGCGTTCCACGCCCCGGGTGGCGTCCACCTGGAGTCGCTCGAACTCCCAGGAGTTTCTCGATCTCCTCAACGCCACGGTTCAAGTCGGGCGTGGCATAGACGAGATGATCGATTCTCGCCAGTAATTCCGGGGACCCTTTCTGCGTCGCGCCGTCGCCGGTCGTGACCAGAGTGATTATGACGAGATATAGCGAGATGCGAAATTTGGTCATGGGAATCCTCTTTCTCACTATGAGCTATTGCAATTACCGGGGCAGCTCCTCATCGCCACCGCCGCGTTAGGGGCGAATTGAAGTTGTGTCGAGTTCGGTTACGTCAAAGTTGAAATTTGCGCCGCCCGACGGAAAAGCGCGCTGCAAAAACTCTTCGGCTCATGATGCGCGTGAACGATAAGAACCCTCACTTCCATTCTCCTTGGTTGTATCGTTTTACATATATACAAATATCTATATAGGTGGCGAAAAAAAACGACGTCACCTGCGCGATTTAACTTTCGGCAACTGCAAACGATTTTGCAGTTCGGCGATGTATTCGTTCATAGTTTCAGTGTTGACAGACCAATATTTAAACTGCCCCTCGCTGCGCGACTCGAGCAGCCCGGCTTCGGTCAATTCCTTCAAGTGGTGCGAGACGGTCGCCTGCGAGACGGGGAACTCATCGCAAACCGCGCCGCAGCACATCTCCATCGCCGGCGTCGTCGCAATCTTCTGAAAAATCTCGAAGCGCCGCGGATCAGCGAGCGCTTTGGCTACTTTTTGGAAACGTTTGTCTTCCATACTTCGCGATAAATCGCATAGACATATTGATAGACATCTATTATCTTGTCAAGCGCCAACCCGGCCATTCTCGTCAGCCAATTGGCGACGATCTCGACGCGCCGTTTCGCGCCCCCAAGTAGCGCAGGCGCGCGACATCTCCGTTGAAAGGGACGCGATGACAAGACTTGTTCATAGAAGCGTCGCTACTTTTTCCGCCGCCTCCTTTGAGGAAATGACCGGGTAAACCTCGAATTCGACAATGTCGCTCCAATTGGCGATCCATTCATCAAGAAGTTTGCGATCGTGTGTTTCCATCAGTTGAAAGCAACGGTTAAGCTTTTCGTCAACCCAGCTTGACACGTATTGCAATCCTTCGGGGGCGAGGCGACCACGATCGCGGAAGCGACGATACACGGGAACAGGGTCCTGATTCTTAAAATACTCAATGATCATGTAAAGCAAAGCAGTTCCCCTGACTAACGACCTTACGGGCGAGGCTCCGAAATTATGCTGTCAACCGGGCGCTGATCGGCCCTCATATTCGCATCGAGCAAACCGCCATCTACGCATTGCGGGATTGAGCCTTCCTTTTGTTGTATTGTTTGGCTCGGAATCGTGATGACGACTACGGTCAGTCAGTAGCGATCATCACATCACTCGCTTTGATAACAGCATAGACCTCTTTGCCTTCAGCCAGATTGAGCCGTTCAGCCGATTCTTTGGTGATGATCGCGACAACCTCAAGCCCGTCGGCGAGTTCGACAATCACCTCAGTGTTAACCGCGCCCGGTAGGACTCGTTTGACCTCGCCTTTCAATGAATTACGCGCGCTAATGTCCATAATATATGACACTCCCTTCTGTGGATGTTCGCCCACGGGACCAAATGTATACCCTCTTTACGCCAGGGCTCAACATAGAATCCGCAGCCGCTATCTAAAAATATTGCAAGGCGGTCAAAATTTATTGCTTTAATCGCATCAAATCGTATATCCATGTTTAAATTCTATTGCAGGAATCCAACGCCAAAAGTATAGAAGAGAATACTTATCGAACTACTCAGATTGCATGAGGCCGCGCGACTTGTGGGCGTCAGCTATCCGACGCTCAAGCAATGGATTTACAAGGGCAAGATCAAATCGGTGAAGACCGCGGTCGGCCATCATCGCAACCCTAGGAGCGAGACGGAGGTTTAAATGATCCATCTGCTGATCGAAGTGTTGAAGCTCGCGGGCGTGAAATTCGGCGAGGGGCTCCGCGGCAAGAACCTTGCGCTCTACCTCGTGGTCGAGGCTTCGGACGATTATCGCGCGGTGTATGCGCTGCCCGAACTTGACCCAGCATACACCGACAAGGTCGTTATGCTCGTGGACAAACGCGACGGTAAGGCGCTAGACGCCAAAGAAAGGCCGTTGCGAATCGTTGTCCCCGATGAGAAGATGCACGCTCGCTGGGCGCCACAAGTCACGGGACTGGTCATCAGACGAGCGCAGTAAAGTAACCAACCGGGGGCGGCCAGTGTGTCGCCCGTCCACATAACATCCATCCCATATTGGCAATCATCGTGATTGCCGCGGCTTGCGAGGAAGCGAGCGGCGACGATCTCCGACTAACCACAAATAGGAGGCACCAATCATGAGCACACCGCAAAAAGAACTGATCAGTAATCAACAGGTCCGCGCATTTATAGACGAGCCCCGGAAGATGTTAATCAACGGCGAATGGGTCGACTCGGCTTCGGGGAAGACATTTCAGAGCTTCAACCCGGCGACCGGAACCGTACTGGCGGAGGTTGCGGAAGGCGACAGGGAAGACATCAATCGCGCGGTTAGCGCGGCTCGCGCCGCTTTTGATGGCGGGCCCTGGCGCAGGATGACGCCTTCCGAAAGAGGACGCGCCATCTGGAAACTGGCTGATTTGATTGAGCAGCATGCCGATGAGTTGGCGTTACTTGAAACGCTCGATAATGGGAAGCCATTGACCATGGCCCGCGCAGTGGACATTCCGTTCTCAGCCGACGTGATCCGATACATGGCAGGTTGGGCGACCAAGGTTGAGGGGAGCACGATCCCAATCTCCGCCCCTGGCGCACAGTACTTTGCTTACACGTTGAGAGAGCCGATAGGCGTCGTAGGTCAGATCATCCCGTGGAACTTCCCGCTCATGATGGCAGCCTTGAAACTCGGCCCGGCGTTGGCGACTGGATGTACAGTTGTACTCAAGCCGGCTGAACAGACGCCACTCACAGCGCTGAAGCTCGGCGAGTTGATCGCCGAGGCCGGGATTCCGGAAGGAGTCGTGAACATCGTACCTGGATACGGTGAGACGGCTGGGGCCGCCCTGGCCAGCCACCCGGACGTGGACAAAGTGGCGTTCACCGGCTCGACCGAAGTGGGCAAGCTCATATTGCAGGCGGCGGCGGGCAATTTGAAAAAGGTCTCGCTCGAACTGGGCGGCAAATCTCCAAATGTCGTCTTCAAAGATGCGGATCTCGATCAGGCGATCTCAGGGGCGGCCAGCGCGATATTCTTCAACCACGGACAGTGCTGTTGCGCCGGATCACGGCTGTATGTCGAGCAGAGCGTCTTCGACAAAGTTACGGAAGGAGTCGCGGAGCATGCAATGAAAATCAAAGTCGGATCGGGCCTGGATCCGGCTACGGAAATGGGCCCTCTGGTATCCGATGAACAGTTAAGCCGCGTTTGCGGCTACCTTGAATCCGGAGCTACGGAAGGCGCGCGCGCGCTGGTCGGCGGGAAGAAAATCGGCGACGGGGGATACTTCGTCGAGCCCACAGTGCTGGTCGATACGAAGCCGCAAATGAAAGTCGTGCAGGAAGAGATTTTCGGCCCGGTTGTAGTGGCTACCCCATTCAAAGAGCCCGAGGATGTTCTCCCCGTGGCGAATGACACCATTTATGGTTTGGCCGCCGGGATCTGGACTCGGGATATCAGCAAGGCGCACCGACTCGCCTCCGAATTGCGCGCGGGGACCGTCTGGATCAACTGCTACAACACCTTTGACGCCGCGATGCCGTTCGGAGGGTACAAGCAGTCGGGATGGGGCAGGGAAATGGGGAAAGAAACGCTTGAACTGTACACCGAAGTGAAATCGGTCTGCGCTCGCATTCAGTAGCTATGCATTGAAAAGATCTGTATTCCGTGAAAGCTGCGGGCAACTGTGAAATGTCAGGCGCGTTGGGCTCCGTAATCGGATAGTATGCATGCTATCCGAAACAATTCTCCTCCTTTAAATTTAACAAAGGCGGAGAGCGAATTTCATTAGCGATGAGGGACAGCGTATCCTGGAGAAGTACGGTTTTGAGCGCGTTCGGTGACTCGATGATCTGGCCTGCATTCAAGCTTTCGCTACTCGTCACGCTCGTCGCGACCTCCGTCGTCGTCCTGCTCGGAACTGCTTTCGCCTTCGTTCTTGCAAAGCGCAAGTTTCGCGGGCGCGATTTGCTCGACGCAATCGTGACGCTGCCGCTTGTGCTGCCGCCGACAGTGACCGGCTACTACCTGATCGTGCTGCTCGGGCGGCGCGGCGTCATCGGAAGCTACGTCTACGAGCGCACGGGTTGGTCTGTGACCTTCACATGGTGGGCGGCGGTCATTGCGGCGGCTGTGATGTCGTTGCCGTTGATGGTGAAATCGGCTCGCGCCGCGATCGAGAGCGTCAACCCTCAGTATGAGATTGCGTCCTACACGCTCGGTAAAAGCGAACTCGAAACCTTTTTCCGCATCACGCTGCCGCTCGCAAGTCGCGGCGTTTTCGCCGGAGTGGTGTTGAGTTTCGCGCGCGCGCTCGGCGAGTTCGGCGCAACGCTCATGCTAGCCGGAAACATTCCCGGCAAAACACAAACAATGCCACTGGCGATTTACGAAGCGGTCGTCGCAGGCGAGGACCGGCAGGCTCAGATATTGGCGTTGATCTTAACCGCAGTGTCGGTCACCGCCATCTATTTGACGAACAAGCTGACGAGCAATCGAGCGCAGGGTATGTAACTGAAAGGCATGCTGCAGGTTTCAATTAGAAAACAGATCGGAACTGTCGGAAAACAACTCGGGGCTGAACGCCGGTCGGGAAGCGGAAACAATGGACGCGAGACAGGTCAGCCTTTCAGACTCGATGTAAACTTTACGGCGCCAAGCGGCGTGACGATTCTCTTTGGCCCTTCTGGATCAGGGAAGACGACGTGTTTGCGCGCCGTCGCAGGAATCGTCACGCCCGATGAAGGGCGCATCTCGCTCGACGAGCGTCTCTACTTCGATTCAGCATCCGGCGTCAATCTGCCGATCCAGCGGCGGCGTGTCGGCTTCGTGTTTCAGGATTATGTGCTCTTCCCGCACCTGACGGCGGAGCAGAACGTCGCCTATGGTATAAGAACTGCAGGAGACGCCAGCCAAAGTAAAGCGGCCAAACGCGAGCGGTCGCATGAGCTGTTGTCGCTCCTGGGCATCGAGTACGTCGCGCGACAATACCCGCGCGAATTGTCTGGAGGCGAGAGTCAACGGGTCGCTCTGGCGCGCGCCCTGGCGAGTGACCCGGCGATTGTCCTGCTTGACGAGCCGCTCTCGGCGGTTGACGCGAAGACTCGCGCGCGCTTGCTCGTAGAAATAAAAGCGACGCAGCAAAGAACGGCCATTCCATTCCTGTACGTCACGCATAGCGTGGCCGAAGTAGCCGAGATCGGCGATCAAGTGATCGTTCTGAATATGGGCCGGGTAATACGGCAGGGAAGCCCACGAGAAGTACCACTGGTTCAGGTCGAGTAAGAGCGGAAGCCCTGATAATTCGCAGTCGCCGTCCTGCATACGCCCTCATATAAGCGAGAAAGTACGGAACTGAGTTCAGCCACATCGTCGTCGCCATTCGTTATAAATAAGTCATGCTCATTAACATAATCACCGCGCGGCTCATCTCTTCATTCGTCGTATTATCGGCGCTCTTTCCATCCAGAGTAAGAGGCGCCGAATTACAGCTTACAACAGATCGGTAAATATGAACCCGTCACGCTCAACAGTTTCTCCAATAGCGAATTCGACCGGACGATTAAACATCGGACCATCAAAGGCGAAACTGTGAAATTCTCCGTTCTCGCCGCACGGATCAACTCCATCAGGCAGCGCCTTCAGAAAGTCGTTGTTGTATTCTCTTCCGGCCAGCGTTGCCGGCAGACAGCGCGGATCGATGCAGGTAATCCGGGCGCGCAATCCTCCGCGAGTCATCTCTTGGGCCAGTTCGGCAGTCGGCCTGCCCCATAATGGGAAAAGCGGCGCGATCCCCGTTCCCTCCATCATCCTTTCACGGTACTGGCGCACGTCAGCCAGAAACAGATCGCCGAAGGCGATGCCTTCTATGCCATCCGCCTGCGCCGCTCCGATCGCCGCGCGCATGCGCTCTTCGTAGACCTCGTTACCGCATAGGAAAGGCAGACTGATCAACCGCAGCGACGCCCCGACGCTCTCCGCCTGGCGCCGCAGCAAGTCTGTCCTGACCGCATGCATCGCCACCCGATCGAACTGCTCGTTGACGGTGGTAAGCAGACCTGCTACTTCGACATCGGGCCGCTGGCGCAGCGCGCGCAATGCCCAGGCGCTGTCCTTGCCGCTGCTCCACGAAAGCAGAACTTTTTTTCTCACTCCGCTCATCCGAAACCCCTCGTTGAGACCGACCTGTTTGCAACTCCTGCTACTTCGGCGCCAGCAGGACGGCTTTAGCCGCAGCATATCCGCCGTCGTTGCTCGCCGGCTTCAGCCCGAGAATCTCGGCCATTACGTTGTACACGCCAACGTTCTCAAACGGCTCGACCACCTGTGACTGCTTGAACGCTGGGCCGTGAGCGATAAAGATCGCCCGCATCGATTCGAGGCGGTTATCGTAGCCGTGCGTCCCGCGGTAGGCGCCGCCGCCGTTCGCCGCCCGCGCCGGCGCCCGATATAGTTCTCGGCTAAAGATCGTCCAACCCTCATCCGCCATCACCACGATATCGCCGATCCGCCTGTTATTGCTGTAGTGGAAGCGCGTCGGAGCGTCCTGCCTTCGATAGACCGTCACGTGTGGAGGGGCTTTGGACTTCAGCGTCGAATATATCGCCTGCTCCATGCCGGGCTTGGGAAAGATATTCACCGAACAGCCGTTCCAGGCTACCGCCTCCGCCTCCTTCTGGTCGAAGTAGTCGTCGAGAAATACCACCTGGTTGGGATCGATGCGCGCCATCCCGTGATCGGAGACGATAATGATGTTGACCCGCTCGAATATCTTGCGGGACTTTAACCCGTCGACCAGCCTGTTGAGCGCCTTGTCGACTTCGGCCACAGCCTGCCTGACGCCATCGGAATCCGGGCCGGATTCGTGCCCTGCGTGATCGACATCGCCGAAATAAGTCAAGATCAGCGTCGGGCGCTCTGGATCGGGGAGGTCGAACCAGGAGAGCAAAGTGTCAATCCGCTCCGAGTTCGTGATCTTATCGTCGTAAGCCTTCCAGCGACTCGGCCGCTTGCCAGCGATCTCAGCCTCGGTTCCTGGAAAGAAGAAAGCCGCCGCCCGCTGCCCCTGTTTCTCGGCCGTCACCCAGATCGGTTCACCCAGCCACCATCGCCCGTTCTGAACCTCTTCGCGTTTGCCCAGGCTGAAAGTCTCCTTGAACTCGGGATCATAAATATTGTTGCCGACGATTCCGTGTCTATCAGGATAGAGGCCGGTGGCGATAGAGTAATGGTTCGGAAAGGTCAGCGAAGGATAGACGGGAGTCATCCATTTGGCGCGCACGCCCTGCCTGGCCAGCATGCTCAGAGTCGGAGCAGGATACTTATCCAGATAGTTTGGATGGAATCCGTCAATCGAGACGAGGATTACTGTCGGCTTTAGATCTTTGTCCGGTCCGTTCTGCGCGGAAGCGATATGCAGCGTCAGAAGCAGCGCCGTTATGGCTAAAACCATAAGCAGGGTGATCTTTTTTCTCATGCAAAGCATCCTTTGTTGGTTGTTAAAGTATCCCCGCGCCGGGGGCGATGGATTTTCTGGAACTTTACTCGACAATCCGTTTGAACCTGACCAGATGATCTTAGGTTCAGGGCATTATCATCGCATGCGTGACTTCGAGAAAATGGGAAAAAGGATTTTATCTGATGTCGGGACACATGCGCAGGATCAACTACTTGCATTGGAATGCGAGGGGAAGCAAAAAGGGCAAAAATCGAACATTCAAGCTTTTATCGTAATTAATCGGTGTGTCTTCGGTTAGCCGGCGCGCCTGCGCAATTCCAAACTAGGCGCTACGCTGAAGACACACCGATTAATTACTTGAAGAGCGTGCAAATAAAACCACTTTGCAATCAACACATTGATTGGCGCAAACCTGGGTACGCGTCGCTTCCAGCGCGCAGTCCTGGCAGGAGGCGCATTGAAAAGCAATTGGGCGAGTGGCCGAGACTGCGCGCTGGAA
>DASTMP010000180.1:0-72039 GCA_035714085.1 Blastocatellia bacterium | reverse complement strand
TCGCGCGATCTCGTCTTCGAGCGCCATCAGGTCGCTGTCGTTCGCGTCCGCGCCGTCGCCCACGTATGACACCGGGAACGGCTTCGCCGGGGCGTCCTGGCCGAGGCGCAGCGAGACCACGGCGCGTTTATCGAGCGGGAGCAAAGATGTGACGGTGAATTTCAACGGGGCCTGGTATTCGGGCGTCGAAATTTCCATCGGCAACTCGCCCGCGACGTCGAAGCGGCCCGCCGGAATACGCATCGTCTCCGCGATCTCCATCGGGATTTCGATCTCGGGCATTTTTTTGTCCCACGTCTTCGGGTCGAGCCATTCGCCGAAGAGCGTCCTCAGAATGAGCGACGAAAACCCCCCGTTCATCAACTTCACGTCGGTGACCCGGAGCGGCAATCTCAGCGCGCCTCTCTCAAACTCGCCGCTGTTGATACGCGCGGTCAGTTGCAGGTTCATCGTCACGGACGATTTCGCCTGGACCCCGATCCTGAATGTCGCCGCGGCTGTTTGCAAATTGCTCTGGATCGAAGTCACCTTCAACACTCCGCCTTTAGACATCAGAAATTCGAGCCCTACGAGTCGCTGCGCGGCTTCGGAGATCACGCGCTCGTTCAAGATCACAACGACGTCCGAATCGTGCAGCGGGTCGACGAGCTCGAGTTGGTCGCGCAGCCTGCGGAGTTCATTCAGGCGTTCGAAGCCGCTGATCTGTTGACCGAAAGCGGACTGCGCTTCGATGAACAAACAGAGGATCGCCGAAAAGATGGCAAACGCCAGTCGTATTCTTCTTGGGGTCGGATTACGCATAATCACCTTTGGGATTGAATTATCATCCTGGGGATTTTGGAGGCGCCATTATACCCGCACAGGCTACTCAGCCGCGACAGAGTTATGTTATATAGTGTTTATTCGTGGCTGGGGCTTTCAACAATATTCAATCTTCACTTACTTAATTAGCGCCGCGGTGGGCATTCCAGGCAAGCTAATCATCAGCGCGCCACTCGCCGAGCGGCTCGCGGTTACTGATTTAGGAGAACAATGGGCGGGCTATCAAAACTCGATCTGGCGGTCATCATCGCGTATCTCGCCGGAATCACGTCTTTCGGGCTGTACGTGTCGCGGCGCGTCAAAAACACTGAAGGTTTTTTCATGGGCAATCGCCGGTTCGGCAAATCGCTGATGATCGCGCAGGCGCTGACCACGGGCACGCGCGCCGATTACGCGATCGGCGTGGTCGGCGCGTCTTATGAAATCGGGATGGCAGGCATCTGGTACCAATGGATGTACATCTTTTCGACCCCTTTCTTCTGGCTGCTCTCGCCGATCTTCCGCCGGATGCGATACACGACGACGGCGGATTTCTTTGAAGAGCGGTTCAGCAAATCTTTGGGCGTCGGTTATTCGTTCTTCGCGCTCTACCTGTTTATGTTGTGGCAGGGGACGATCATCAAAGGCGCGGCGCTGGCGATAGCGGGCATTACGGGCGTCTCCGAGGCGTGGATCATCTGGGGCGTCACCGCGCTGTTTGTGCTCTTCGGCGTCTTCGGCGGCCTTGTCGCGACGGTCAACACCGATTTCATTCAGGGTATCTTCATCATCATCTTGTCGTTCATGCTGATTCCGTTCGGGCTGAATGCGGTCGGCGGTTTTTCGGGGTTACATGCCCGGCTCGATTCGCAGATGTTTTCATTGCTCGCTGAAAAAGAACTGTCGCCGTTTCGGGTGACGATGCTGGTCATCAGCGGACTAGTCGGCATTGTGGCGCAACCGCATCACATGGCGGTTGCGGGCAGCGGCAAGACTGAAATGAATTGCCGCGTCGGATGGTGCTACGGCAATTTCATCAAGCGCCTCTGCACCATCGGCTGGGCGCTGACCGGTCTGATCGCCGCCGTAATGTTTACGGGCGCATACGATCACAAGGGCCGCGAGCTTGTTTTCGGCGCAATGATAAAACAGTTATTGCCCTCGGGACTGATCGGGCTGATGATCGCGGCGATTATCGGAACGGTGATCGCTTCCTGCGCTGCGTTTATGGTCTCAGGCTCGGCGCTCTTCACACGAAATCTGTACAAAAAATATTTGAAGCCCTCGGCTGATGACGCCCATTACCTGCTCGTCGGTCGAGTCGTTTCAGCCGCGCTGACCATCGGCAGTCTGCTCTTCGCTCTTTATATGCCTTCGGTCGTGAAGGCCACAATTCATTTCGTCATCATTGTAGCCTTTGTCGGCATCCCGATGTGGGTCGGCATCGTCTGGCCGCGGGCGAATTCAAAGGGCGCTTGGGCCAGCGTCATCGGCAGCTCGGCGATGTTCTTCGCCGCGCAAAAGATTGGTTGGGGAGAGGGCGGGCAATTGCTCTCGGCTCTGCTGGTAGGTTTCGCGCTGGCGATCATTGTCAGCCTGGCGACGCAGCCCGAACCGGCCGATCGTTTGCGGCGATTCTTTGCGCTCTTGCACACGCCGGTGGGCGAGGAAGCGAATCTTGAACTTGAAGGCCTGAAAAATGCGGGCGATTGAGAGGCGATATGATCGAGGAAGAGAAGGTTGAAACACGGAAGATTTCAGACGTCGCGCAACCGATCCCGCGCTCGAAGCTGGAAGAGGAAGGCCATTCGCTGCTCATTGTCGATCTGCTGCGGCTGGCGCGAACGTTCAATTACCGGCGCTATCGTCTGGACGTGATCGGATTTTTGCTGGCGTGGTTGTGGGTCGCGTTACTGTTGGCTTTAGGTTATTGGATTACGCGCATTGGCGCTTGACAGTAGTTTGAAAAATAAATGCGACCAACAGGGTTTTCCCCGCCCGGATGCCTCAATCGCGGACGCGGGCGGGGAAAACCCGCCCCTACATTGTTGTTGCATTGTGATCGGTTTGCTCGGCCGGTCAAAACGCGACCTGTATGCGGCGGAACTCACGGTCATACATATTGAAGGCAATTGTGGCGTGATTAAGCAATGAGATTAAAAGGCAAGGTCGGCGCGGACGATAAGACATTGGAGTTGTATATCGCCAACGGGCGGTTGGCGTCACGGCCCGGCGTAGTTCTGTCGCAGGTGTGCGACCCTGGCGGCGAAGACTTGCGCGTCGCGCCGGGGCTGATTGACATTCAGATCAACGGCTACGACGGCGTCGACTTCAACGACCCGAACACGAAGGCCGACCAGATCGTCGCGGCCGCGCGAAACCTCTGGCGCACTGGCGTGACCGGGTTCTGCCCCACGATCATCACCGAATCCTACGAACACATCTCGAAATGCGTTTCCAATCTGGTTCGAGCGGCCGACCAGACGCCGGAGTTCGCGCGCGCGATGATCGGCATTCACGTCGAAGGCCCTTTCATTTCGCCCGAAGACGGCCCGCGAGGCGCGCACCCGAAGCGACACGCGCGCGCGCCCGATTGGATCGAGTTTCAAAGATGGCAGGACGCCGCGCGTGGACGGATTCGCATAGTCACACTCTCGCCCGAATGGCCTGGCGCGATTGATTTCATCGAACGCGCAGCCGCTTCAGGGGTCGTCGTCGCCATCGGCCACACAGCGGCGGCTCCCGCGCAGATCGCCGATGCGGCGCGCGCTGGGGCAAGGCTTTCGACTCATCTCGGCAACGGCTCGCACGCGAAGATCGACCGCCATCCGAATTACATCTGGGAGCAGTTAGCAAATGATGATCTGTGGGCGAGCTTCATCGTCGACGGCCATCACCTGCCGCCGTCGGTCGTGAAATGTTTTCTGCGCTCGAAAGGCGTCGCGCGCAGCATCCTCGTTACCGACGCAATCGCGGCGGCCAGTAAGCCGGCCGGTCGATACCGTCTGGGAAATGTCGAAGTCGAGGTCACGCCCTCGCGCCGCGTAAATCTGCCCGGCTCGCCTTATCTGGCGGGCTCGGTTTTGGAGATGCATGAGGCTGTCGCCAAGACGGTTCAGTATTCAGACGCGACGCTCGATGACGCGCTGCGGATGGCGAGCGCGAACCCGGCTGAACTGCTCGGCGTCGCCGATCAATTCGGATCGGTTGAAATTGGGCGCAGGGCGGATTTAATCCTGTTCCGTTGGGACGAGGAGAATTCAACACTCGATGTGGCGGCGACAATCGTCAATGGAGAAACGGTCTACGTGGATCAGAACGGCGAGCGGTAGCGAGCGCGCCTACTACTTCGGCGCCGCTCGCTACCGCTCGCCGTTCTGATCCAAGGAGAAAATATGAACAAACAAAATTTGGACGGTCGGGTCGCGGTCGTCACCGGCGCGAGTACGGGCATCGGGCGATGGGCCGCAATCGCATTGGCCGAATGCGGCGCGGCTGTGGCGGTAAATTACAATAAAAATCAGGCCGGGGCCGAAGAGGCAAAGCTGTTCATCGAATTGCGGGGCGCGCGCGCCGTGATCATTCAAGCCGATGTCTCGACGAAACAGGGCGCGCAATCGCTGGTCGAAGCCGCGCGCGCGCAGCTCGGCCCCATAGACGTTCTGGTCAACAACGCGGGTGATTTGATTCAGCGACGCTCGCTGCTCGAATTCAGTGAAGAGCTGTGGGATCGGGTGATGAACCTCAATTTCAAAAGCGTCCTGCTTTGTTCGCAGGCCGTGGCGCCTGAAATGACGGATCGTGGCCGCGGCGTGATCATCAACGTAGGCTCGATTGCGGGGCATCACGGCGGCGGTCCCGGCGCGGCCGTTTACGCGGCGGCCAAAGCGGGCGTGATGTGTCTGACGAAAGGGTTGGCCAAGGAGCTTGCGCCTCACGGCGTACGCGTCAACGGCGTCGCGCCCGGGGTGATTGACACCCCCTTCCACGAAAGGATGTCCACGCCGGAACTGTTGCAACAATTCGTCAAGACCATCCCGATGGGCCGCCTGGGAACATCGGAAGAATGCGGGCGTGTGATCGCGTTCCTGGCCTCAGACGCCGCGAGCTATATTAACGGTGAGACGATTGAAATCAATGGCGGCCAATTGATGGTTTGATCTATCGCGGATAAGGCTTCATCATTCCCCCATACCGGACACAGGCCCACAGACCAGGCACAGGCGCAATTTGGGTTTATTGATCATCAACTCATTTAACGGAAGAGGTTATTCATGAAAAGAACTATCCAATTTCTCTGCCTTCTCAGTTTGGCGGCGCTGGCGGCAATGCTTTTCGCGGCATGCCATGGCGGCGTCGCCGGCGAGAAAACTAGCGGCGCTGACGCTGAAACCTTCATTAAGGAAGCGGAGAAACGTTACCTGAGCGCGAGCATCAAAGACAGCCGCGCGAGTTGGGTGCAGAGCAATTTCATCACCGACGACACCGAGGTCATCGCGGCGGACAACAAAGATAATCTGATCGCGGCGATCAAAGAACTGGCCGACCAGTCGCGCCGATTCGACGGACTCCAACTGTCGCCGGACGTGGCCCGCAAGATCAAACTGTTGAAGCTTGCGGTTCCCCTGCCGGCCCCTTCAAACCCGGCCGAGCGCGAGGAATTGACCAAGATCGCGGTCGGCATGGAGAGCGCATACGGCAAATTCGAATATTGCCCGGAGCAAGGCGCAGAGAGCGGCGCGCCTAAAGCGGGCGAGAAGAGCGGCGAAGCGAGGAAGAAGTGCCTCAGCCTCGGCGATCTCGAAAAGATCATGGCCGAGAACCGCAACCCTGAAGAACTGAAGAAAGCCTGGACGGGTTGGCATAAGGTCTCGCCGCAATACCGCAAGGATTACGCTCGTTTTGTCGATCTGGCCAACAAGGGCGCGCGCGAAATGGGGTTCAAGGACGTGGGCGCGATGTGGCGGTCGAATTACGATATGGAGCCTGATCAATTCGCGGCGGAGATGGAGCGGCTGTGGCTGCAGGTCAAACCGCTCTATGACTCGCTGCACACTTACGTGCGCGCCAGGCTGCGGCAGAAATACGGTGACGTGGTTCCCGCGACCGGCCCGATTCCCGCCTATCTTCTCGGCAATATGTGGAGCCAGACCTGGGGCAACATTTATGACATCGTCAAACCCGCCGCGACCGCGCCGACCTACGATCTGACCAAAATCCTCGTGGAAAAGAAGACCGACGCCAAAAAGATGGCGCGTTACGGCGAGGCTTTCTTCACCTCGCTCGGCTTCGATCCGCTGCCGCCGACATTCTGGGAGCGTTCGCTCTTCACCAAGCCGCAGGACCGCGCTGTTGTCTGCCACGCCAGCGCCTGGGACATCGACAACCAGAAGGACGTGCGGTTGAAGATGTGCATCAAGATCGATGACGAAGATTTTCATACCATCCACCACGAGCTTGGGCACAACTATTACCAGATGGCCTACGCGCCGCAGTCGCCGCTTTATCAAAACAGCGCGAACGACGGCTTTCACGAAGCCATCGGCGACGCAATCGCCTTGTCAGTCACTCCAGAATACATGAAGAAGATCGGTTTGATCACAGCCATTCCGCCCGAAAGCGCCGACCTCGGGCTGCTGATGAAACTCGCGCTGGACAAGGTGGCGTTCCTGCCGTTCGGCTACATGGTCGATCAGTGGCGGTGGAAAGTCTTTTCGGGCGAGGTCGGCCCCGGCGATTACAACAAAGCCTGGTGGGAGTTGCGCCAGAAATATCAAAACATCGCGCCGCCCGCCGAGCGCAGCGAAAGCGACTTCGACGCCGGAGCCAAATATCACGTGGCGGCCAACGTGCCTTACGCGCGATATTTCCTCGCTGACATCCTGCAATTCCAGTTTCACCGCGCGATGTGCCGCGAGGCCGGTTATAAAGGCCCTCTCAACCGCTGCTCGATCTACGGTAATAAACAGGTGGGCGAAAAATTGAAGAAGATGCTCGAAATGGGCCAGAGCCGCCCGTGGCCCGAAGCCCTGAAAGCCCTGACCGGCGAAGAGAAAATGGACGCGACCGCGATTCTGGATTACTTCGCGCCGCTCAAGACCTGGCTGGATGAACAGAATAAAGGTCTGGCCACTAAATAGGGAATGGGGAGTGGGGAATAGGGAGTGGGGATCAAGAGTCAGGAAGTGACTTCTTTGCTCCCATTCCCTATTCCCCACTCCCCACTCTCATCCCAGAATCTGATCCAGCTTCATTGCCGCCATCATATTCCCTTCTAGCTTTACCTTGCCCGACATGAAGGCCATCATCCCGTTGGTTTCTTTGCGATAGAGTTTGTTCATCGTGTCGAGAGACATCTTCAGCGTGACCTCAGCCGGGAGGTCTTCGTTGCTGACGATGTTGGGGACTGATTTTCCGTCAATGAAAATTATGCCGCCTTCGTCAAAGGCGAATTTGATTACTGCGTCGAGGCCGGAATTTTCGCCGACCCGTTCACGAATACCTTCGGTGAATTCAGCCACTCCCAAATCGTTTTTCTCATCCGCCATTTATATTTCTCCTGATGTTTGAAATTGATGTACAGCGATAAATCAAACCACAAATCTTCGAGACAGCATTTTGCCACAGAGGCGCCGCAGGCGCGGAGAAAAAGCCAAAAAGATCTCAAGAGATGCGCCTCGTTTCCTTGCCGCGAACGAACTTTTCTTCCCGCTTCATAGATTTTAAATCCCTGGGAGCGCATCGCTTCCAGGAATTTTTCGAGGAGCGTTCATGGCGCTATGCGAAACCCTGAAATAATGAAAATAGACAGGATTTACAAGATTTTTCAGGATTGTTCTCAATTCACAGCATCCTGAAAAATCTTGTAAACCCTGTCTATTTTCTGAGGAGATGGATGTTGAGTATGATGTAACCGGGTCAAGCCTGGTAAGCTTAAAAGACGCCGTCGGGCTTCTCAATAAAAACGGGCGGCCCGTCAATCCGAACCGCCCGCTGTTTTGGAGGAAGCTATCTCTTCTGTTGTTCCTGCGCCGGTGGTTTACTAAAATATCTCTCGACCAGCCTGGCCGAGTCGTTGACAATGACGAAGCCCATTAACAACAGCACGAGAACAAAGCCCACCTGCTGGAACCGCTCGCGGAAGTTCATAGACATGGTCAAACCGACCAGGCCAAGAATCCCTTCGATGAAGATCAGCAAGATCACGCCGCCGTCGAGCACTGGGATAGGCAACAGGTTCAAAATGCCGAGACTCAGGCTGAGCATTCCCATGAGTCTGATGACTCCGGCCCAACCATCAACCTTATATGCGGTGGCAGTCGTCTCCGCTATCCCTATCGGTCCTTGGATGGAGTTACGCGCTGAACGCTGGCCACTGAAAATCTGTTTGAAAACCTGGCCCGTGAGTTTAACGATGCGGATATTGGTATCCCACCCGTAGCGAAGCGCCATCGCAAGCGAATCGGTCTTCAACAATTTCGTCTCAGGCAAGCGGTTGAAGCCGAGCACATAGTCCTCACCCTGCTTTTGCGGCGAGCCTTTGATCGTCAAAGTTTCCTGCCCGCGCTGGACGGTCAGCGTAACTTCGTTGCCTTCCTGAATTATGCGGCGGAATTGATACCATCCTGTGACCGGCGCTCCATTGATCGCGGTAATCTTATCGCCGGGTTTCAGTCCGGCGGCCTCCGCCGCCGAGTTTCTCAACACTTGCGCCACGCCGATGTAAGAGAGCGGCGGCTCAAGTTCAACAACGCCTATCTGTTCTTTGCCCTGAGTTTCGACGCGCGGACGCAACTTCAAATTAATGATTTGTCCGTTGCGGTCAACGGTCAGCGGAATATCTTCGCCGAGATTAGTGGCGACTTTGTCGCCCAAACTGGCCCAGGTCGGATTCTGCTCGCCGCCGAAAGCGATAATGCGGTCACCTTGCTGCAACCCAGATTGTTCAGCGGTCGACCCCGGTTTGACCTCGCCGATCACGACCTGCTGCGAATCATATACGTCAGCCTGAAAGCCATACATGATAGCGGCCGTCGGAATTAGCAGCGCAGTGACAAGGTTGAAGACAGGGCCCGCAAGCGCTACGAGGAAGCGCTTCCATTTCGGCTGCGAGAGGAATTCATCAACTGCCCCTTCGCTCTTCCCTTGCAGCAACTCCAAATTTTCGCCGCGGAATTTGACGTAGCCGCCGAGCGGGATAGCGCTGATTCGATAGTCCGTATCACCGAGTTGGAAACCTAACAGGCGCGGGCCGAAACCCACCGAAAATGTTTCAACCGCGATTCCCAGCAGCTTGGCGACGATGAAATGACCGAATTCATGGATCACTATCATCGTGCACAAGATAATGGCGAAAGGTAATATTACTTCTCGTATCACCGTTTTACTCCTAAATCGGGCATTTATTGGACCGCCAGCAGACCGATTAAGCTGCGACGCGCACGCTCTCACGGCCATTATAGTTCAACGGCTCAATTGCGAGTGTAATAGGAGCGATAGGATGTGTCAAAAGGACGTTTTTGAGAGCGTTTTCAGGCGCGCCCGGGCTGTTTCACATGAATAGGATTTATAGGGCTTAAAAGTCCTATAAATCCTATAAGTCCAATTCATGTCGGGCGCCGCTATTGACTCATTGAAGACAGGAACTCCGCGTTGGTTTTGGTCTTCTCCAATCTCTCAAGGACGAGCTCCATCTGCTCGACCGGCGAAAGCGGGTTGAGCACGCGGCGCAAGACCCAGATTCGGTCGAGGTCTTTCTTCGGAATCAACAACTCTTCCTTGCGCGTCCCCGATTTTTGCAGATCGATCGCCGGGAAGACGCGCTTGTCCGAGAGCTTGCGGTCGAGATGGATTTCCAGGTTGCCGGTGCCCTTGAACTCCTCAAAGATCACGTCGTCCATTCTGCTTCCGGTTTCGACCAGGGCGGTGGCGATGATCGTCAAGGAGCCGCCCTCCTCGATGTTGCGCGCCGCGCCGAAGAACCGCTTCGGGCGCTGCAGCGCGTTCGAATCGACGCCGCCGGAAAGAATCTTGCCCGAAGGCGGCACGACGGCGTTGTGCGCGCGCGCCAGTCGCGTGATCGAATCGAGCAGGATCACCACGTCGCGTTTGTGTTCGACCAGACGCTTCGCCTTCTCGATCACCATATCGGCAACCTGAACGTGTCGCGAAGCTGGCTCATCGAAGGTCGAGGAGATCACTTCGCCGTTGACCGAACGCTGCATGTCCGTGACCTCTTCGGGGCGCTCGTCAATCAATAGAACGATCAACGTGACTTCGGGGTGATTCTCCGAAATGGAGTTGGCGATGGTCTGCAGCAGCATCGTCTTGCCGGTGCGCGGCGGGGCGACGATCAATGCACGCTGCCCTTTTCCGATCGGAGTGAACAGGTCGGCCACCCGGCCCGAAAGGTTCTCAGTATTGGTCTCCATCCGCAGATGCTCGTTCGGATAGAGCGGCGTCAGGTTGTCGAAGAAGACCTTGTCGCGCGCGACGTCCGGCGGCTCGAAGTTGATCGCTTCGACTTTGATCAGCGCGAAATAACGCTCGCCTTCTTTTGGCGGACGGATTTGGCCCGAAATGGTGTCGCCGGTTCGCAGGTCGAATTTGCGAATCTGCGACGGGCTGACGTAAATGTCGTCAGGTCCTGGAAGATAGTTGTATTCGGGCGCGCGCAAAAAGCCGAAGCCGTCAGGCAACGTCTCGAGCACTCCTTCGGAGAAGATCAGGCCCGATTTTTCGGTCTGCGCCTGCAGGATTTTGAAGATCAACTCCTGTTTTCGCATACCTGTCGCGCCCGGAACCTCCAGGTCTTTCGCGATCTGCGTCAGCTTGGAGATGTTCATCTCCTTCAGGTCGGCGATGTCCAGAAGCGAGTCGCCGTCGTAGGCTTCATAATCTTCCAGTTCGTCGTCGTCTCTGTCTCTGTCTCTGTCTCTGTCTCTGTCCCTGTCTCTGTCCCTGTCCCTGTCCCTGTCTCTCGATCTTATGTTTCTGTCTGCCATAGGATTTGGTCCCTGCTTTCTAGGGTGTTCATTACCGTCGGCGCGCGCAAGCGGTGGCCCCGCAAGCGGCGACGGGCGAAAAAAAGCTCCTTGTCTATTCCGGGATAATCAACGCAAGAGATAAGTCCGCCGTGGTGAGTGCAGTATATGATTCAATCAGGGGAAGTTCTTTATCAATTCAAACGGTTAATATCAATAGGAATCATCATTTTGTGATGCTGGCCCGAATCTCGTTCCAGATATGTTTGGCCCCTTCTCCGGTAAGCGATGAATAGGGAATGACACGATCGGTTTCAAGAATCTGTTCCGCGCGCTCGCGGGACCTGCGCCGCTCGTTAGACGATAGCTTATCAACTTTCGTCGAAACCACCAGATATGGAATTCCAGAATGCTGTAACCAGGATTTCATCTGAAGGTCTAACGGGGAAGGCTCATGCCGAGCGTCAACGATCAGAATAGATAGCACAAGCTGTTGGCGTTCTGCAAGGTATTTCTCGATCAATTTGCCCCAGGCGCGCCGGTTTTCTTTCGACGTTTTCGCATAACCGTATCCGGGCAAGTCAACGAAAAAAAACTCATTGTTGATCAGAAAGAAGTTGATCGATTGCGTGCGCCCCGGAGTGGAACTTGTTCGCGCCAACCCCTTCACGCCTAGCAGGCTGTTGATCAGGCTCGATTTACCTACGTTTGAGCGCCCGGCAAAAACGACCTCAGGCCTCCTGTCCTTCGGAAATGACTCCGGGGATAGGGCTGCGGCGATAAATTTTGCGCTGGTGATTTTCAACAGATGAAAAGCCACAGAGCCACAGAGCCACAGAGAAAGAGAGAAGAAAGGACGGAAAGGTCGCATAAATAGCGCGTCGTGTTTTCCCTCTTTCCCTCCATCTTTCTTTCTCTCCGTCTCTGTGGCTCCGGTGTCTGCGGTGGCTAACTATTTTGATTTCATCAACTCAGCGGGCCTTCAGCGGTCCCGGCCACGGGCGGCGTCTGTTGCCAGACCGGAGCCGGCATTTCGAGATTCGCGTCGGGGCGAGGCGACGGCAGTCGCTCAAGAGCGACCTGCAAGACCTCGTCCATAGTCTCGACGGCGTTGATTTGCAGCGCTTCGAGCACATCGGCGGGAATCTCGGCCAGGTCCTTCTCATTCTCCTTCGGGATGATGATGGTCGTGACGCCGGCGCGGTGGGCCGCCAGGAGTTTCTCCTTCACTCCGCCGATGGGCAGCACTTTGCCTCGCAGAGTGATCTCGCCTGTCATCGCGACCTCCTTGTGGACTGGGATGCGCGTCAGGACCGACGCCATCGCCGTCGCCATCGTGATGCCTGCCGACGGGCCGTCCTTCGGGATCGCGCCTTCGGGGACGTGGACGTGAAGGTCGAAACTCTTGTGGAAGTTGGAAGCGAGCCCCAGTTCGGCGGCGCGCGAACGAACGTATGTGATCGCCGCCTGCGCCGATTCCTGCATCACGTCGCCGAGCTTGCCGGTCAGAGTGATCTTCCCCGACCCCTCGACCAGCGTCGCCTCGATCTGCATCACGTCTCCGCCGATTTCGGTTACGGCCAGTCCGTTCGCCAAACCGACCTCGTTCCGCTCCATCGCTCGCTGCGCCCGGAACTTCGTCGGGCCGAGCAGCTTCTTAACCGTCGCCGTGTCAACTATGGAGGGGAACCCCTCCTCCGCGCCGCCGTCCTTATTTTGCACCAATTGCCGGGCGACCTTGCGACAGATCGAGCCCATCTCGCGTTCGAGGTTACGAACGCCTGCCTCGCGAGTATAGTATTCGATGATCGTTTTCAAGCCCTCATCGGTGAAGACGACCTGATTTTCTTTCAGCCCGTTGTTCTCGGCCTGTTTTTTGACCAGGTGGCGTTTGGCGATCTCCATCTTTTCGCGTTCGGTGTAGCCGGCAAGCCTGATGATTTCCAGGCGATCCTGGAGCGCGTGAGGGATCGTATGCAACACGTTCGCGGTCGCGATGAACATGACCTGCGAAAGATCGTACTCGACGTCCAGGTAATGGTCGTGGAACGTGTGGTTCTGTTCGGGGTCCAGGACTTCGAGCAGCGCCGCCGACGGATCGCCGCGAAAATCGTGTCCGAGCTTGTCGACCTCGTCGAGCAGTATCAGCGGGTTGATGACGCCGGCCTTCTTCATCATCTGAATGATCTGTCCTGGCAGCGCGCCGATGTAGGTGCGGCGATGGCCGCGAATTTCGGCCTCGTCACGCACTCCGCCGAGTGACAATCGAACGAACTGGCGGCCGGTCGCCTTGGCGATCGAACGACCCAGGCTGGTCTTGCCGACCCCCGGCGGGCCGACGAAGCAAAGGATCGAGCCGCGCGGCTTTTCGATGAGTTGACGAACGGCCAGGTACTCCAGGATGCGCTCCTTCACTTTTTCGAGGCCGTAATGGTCGGACTCCAGAACTTCATGCGCGTGGCCGATGTCGCGAATCTCTTCGCTGCGCTTGCTCCAGGGAACGCCGATCAGCCAGTCGAGGTAATTGCGCGAGACTGTAGATTCGGCGGACATGGGGGGCATCTGCTCCAGACGCTTCAATTCGCCCATCGCTTTGTCGTAAGCCTCCGCGCTCATGCCCGCGTCTTCGATCTTCTGTTTCAGTTCTTCATATTCGGCCCGTTCGTCCTTGCGCCCCAACTCCTTGTGGATCGCCTTGATCTTCTCGTTGAGGTAATACTCGCGCTGCTGTTTCTCCATCTGCCGTTTGACGCGGGTCTGAATCGTGCGATCGAGGTTCTGCTTCTCGATCTCGATCTCGATGATCTCGATCAAGCGCATCATCCGCTCCTGCGTCGAATAGGTTTCAAGCAGCCTCTGTTTATCGGCGGTCTCGAGCTTCATCTTATCGGCGAGCTGATCGACCAACTGGCTGGGATCGGCGGCGCGCAAGGCGGCGTTGATCTGATCCGGATTGCCGTCCTGCGCGATCTTCAGATACTGCTCGATCAGCGAAATGAGTCGCGAAAGGAATGGCGCGATGCGTTTGTTATTTTCAGCCGTGACAGGCGCGCGGCGCAGCGTCGCCAGGTAGAACCCGTCCGTCTCCTCCACGCGCACGGCGCGGGCGCGCTCACGGCCCTCGACCAGAACTTTGATCGTGGCCTCTTCGGGCTTGCGCAGCGAGTTGGCGATGTAGGCCAGCGCGCCGACCTGGTAAATCTGATCCGGCGCCGGGTCCTCGACAGTGGCGTCATGCTGCGTGGCCAGAAAGATGATGCGATCCGTCGCAAGGGCCTTCTCGAGAGCGACCACCGAAGAAGGGCGCCCGATATTAAAGGCCGCTTTGGTATGAGGGAAGACAACGACCTCGCGGATCGGAACCATGGGGTATCTGACGACGTCGTTGGGAGTTCTATCGTGAAATTCCTGCATTGCCAGTAAAACCTCGTAAAATATCCAAACTGCTACTTCTTTCAATCTGATTTGGAATAAGGAGCGGCTGATCGAGCATGGTCGCGTTTGAGCGTTCCATCTCGGCTCTCAACTTCGCGTTCCCCGAAAGCATAGTCATATTCCCCGGCTTTGACAATATCCTTTGAGAATATCCTTTCGGCGTATGAGCCGCTTGATTTTATCGCTCCGCTCAGGTAGACAATGCCCAGCGATTTTATCGAGTAAAGATAAATGCAATCACATCGCGCCCGTACCAGCCCAATTATGGCCGCATTCACCGATAATCGAGAGGTCTTCTCACCGAGCGTCTACTGTGTTTGAATCCGGCTGGATTTATTTCGCTTTGAGGGATTATGAAAAAAAATCGTCTGTTGCTCCGCCTGTTCGTCTTCGTGATCTGTTTCGGCCTTGTCTGGCCGGTCGGCGCTGACGTGGAAGCGCAAAGCCGCGCAAAAAGCCGCGCAAAAAGCCGCGCGAAAAGCCACGCGAAAAAAAGTTCTCGCGCCAAGAGCAGCCGCAATAGATCCAGGCGTGGGCGAAGCGCCGGACGAAGTTCCGCGGCCGCGACGCCTCGTCCGGCCTTCGATAAGATAATGTCAGAAAATCGAGCGCTGCTGAGCGAATCTAGCGACGCCGAATTGGCCGCATCGCAGATCGATGAGAATAAGCTGCGAGCCCATATCAAATATCTGGCCGACGACCTGCTCGAAGGGCGCGGCCCCGGATCACGCGGCGGGATGCTCGCGGCCAAATACATCGCGGCGCAGTTCGAAGCTCTCGGACTCGAGCCAGCTGACGCCGACCGGAGTTTCTTCCAACAGGTTAAGATGATCGGGTCGAGAACTGATCCTTCGATAAAGTTAGTGGTCAAAAGCGAGGCCGGCGGCGCCGAATTCGGATTCGGCGATGATTTCGTCGCCGGAACCGACCTTGAGCAGGCCGAAATCCCAATCAACAGCGACATAATCTTCGCCGGTTACGGTGTCAGCGCGCCTGAAAACAGATGGGACGATTACAAAGGGCTGGACGTTCGCGGTAAGGTTCTGATGATGATGGTCAGCGACCCGCCCGCGACGAGTTCGGAGCCGACCCTCTTCGGCGGCAAGGCTCTGACCTATTACGGCCGATGGACGTACAAATACGAAGAGGCGGCGCGGCGCGGCGCGGCGGGAGTGATCCTGATTCACACAAATGACTCGGCCGGCTACGGATGGAACGTCGTGCGCAATTCGTGGAGCGGCGCGCGGTTCGGTCTCGCGCCCGAAGCGAACACGCCGTCACTGAAAATGAAATCGTGGGTGACCGAAGAGACCGCCCGCAAAATCGCGCGGTTGGGGGGGAAGGACCTCGATCAGTTGCGCCAATCGGCCGCCTCGCGCGCCTTCGTCCCGACGCCGCTCAACGTCAGGGTCGATATGACGCTGCGGACGCAGTCGCAACGCCTGACTTCGCCGAATGTAGTTGCGATTTACCGAGGCAACGATCTGACGCTGAAGAATGAATATGTGGTCTACTCCGCGCACTGGGACCACCTGGGCGTCAGGCCTGACCAATCTGGCGACAATATTTATAACGGCGCGGTAGACAACGCGACGGGAATCGCCGGCATGATCGCGATTGCGAACGCTTTCAACACGCTGGCCATGAAGCCGCGCCGCTCGATCCTTTTCATCGCCACCACCGCCGAAGAGCAGGGGTTGTTGGGCGCCGAATATTACGCAAACCATCCACTCGTTCCGATTCAGCACACGGTCGCCAACATAAACCTTGATTCGATGAACGCGCTGGGCGTGACGACGGACATCACGCCGCTCGGCGCCGACCGCTCGACGCTGGGCAAATTCATCGAAGACGTGGCTAGGGATAACAACGTGACGGTTTCGCCTGACCCCAGACCCGATCAAGGCTCCTTCTACCGCTCAGATCATTTCCCGTTCGCCAAGGCTGGGGTCCCGGCCGTCAGTTTCAATCCCGGCGTGAAGTTTGTCGGCCATTCCGACAAATGGGGCGAAGAGCAGTTTCAGGACTACAATCAGCATCGCTACCATCAGCCCTCCGACGAATATAGCCCGAACTGGAATTTCGGCGGTATGGTTCAGCAGGCGCGGCTGGCTTTCTGGACAGGACTGCGCGTGGCCAATGCGACCGATACGCCGCAATGGAACAAAGGCGATGAGTTCGAAAGGGCGCGTTTGAAGTCGCTCGGAAGGGCGCAGTAAGAGAGACGGGGCGACGGGGGGACGAGGCGACGGGGCGACGGGAGTTCTCATTGTCTCCCCGTCTTCGCGCCGCTTTTATCTCATTCGCCCTGTCGCCTAGTCGCCCCGTCCCCCAGTCGCCTTGTGACGATTCAATCGGTCAAACGTAGCCGTTCTCTTCAAACCACCGGACGGCTTTCTCCAGAGCCGCCTCAATTGGGTTCTGCGGCAATCCCAATTCGCGGACGGCCTTTGACGAATCGTAATACATAGCTTTTCTCGACATCTGCGCCGCATAGAAAGAAACCTGCGGCTTTTTGCCCAGGCGCGCGAGTATCATCTCGTCAATGAAGGCAACGGCGATCGGGATGAGGTGAGGGACGGCGATTCGCGGGGCGCGTTTGCCTGTGATCGCCGCCAGGATTTCCAGCGTCTCTTTGAGCGAGAGATTGCGGGCGCCCAGAATGTAACGCTCGCCGGTTCGCCCCCTTTCCCAGGCCAGTATGTGCCCCCGCGCGACGTCTTCGACATCGATCAGATTGAGTCCCGTGTGGACATAAGCGGGCATTCGATCTTGCAGGAAGCGCAGTATGATCTCGCCAGTCGGAGTGGGTTTGACATCTCGCTCGCCGACGGGCGTCGACGGATTGACGATCACCACATCCAACCCCTCGCGCGCCGCCTGGAGCGCGGCCTGTTCGGCCAGGTACTTCGATTTCTTGTAATCGCTGACAAGCTCTTCGAGCCTGGTCTGTGTCTCCTCGGTTCCGAGCGCGCCCGGCGCGGGAACTCCGATCGCTGCGACCGAACTGGTGTGAATGAAACGTTTGACACTCGCGGCTCGCGCGGCGGCGAGCAGATTTTTTACGCCGTCAACGTTGGCGCGGTAGATCGAGTCGCGATCTTTCACCCACAAAGAATAACGGGCCGCGACGTGAAATACCGCGTCGCAGCCTGCTATCTGTTCGGCGAGCCTGTACCGGTCATCCAGATCCCCTTCGACCAACTCGACAGGTGTCCCGGCGATGTTTCTCCGGTCGCTCTCCGGGCGAACCAACGCCCTGACACGATGCCCATCGCGCAACAACGCCCGCGCCAGATGGGCGCCAATGAAGCCGGTGGCGCCTGTGACAAATGCTTTCATAGAAAGGGAGTGGGGAATGGGGAATGGGGAATGGGGAGTGGGGAATGGGTGATCAGGATGTTCCTATCCCGATTCCCCACTCCCCACTCCCTACTCCCCGCTCAAATTCCCATCACTTGAACGTGGACTTTACGGTTGTTCGGGCCGTCGAATTCGGTAAGAAGAACGTTCTGCCAGGTTCCTATTTTCAACCTGCCGTCGATGATCGGAATGGAAACGCTATGGCCGACCACAGCCGCGCGAAGGTGCGCGTCGCCGTTTCTGCGATCGCAGTCGGAAAGCAGCGGATCATTGTGTTTGTAATACACGGCGCTCGGAATGAGCTGTTCGAACAGATTGGTCATGTCGGAGAGGAGCGCGCCCTGGACTTCATTCATCATCAACCCGGCTGTGGTATGCAGGGACGAGATATGAACGATGCCGTCGCGGATCGGGGCCTGCTCGACGAACGCGGCGATCTCTCTGGTGATGCATTTCAATTCGACTCGCTCGTCTGTCCTGATAACGAACGTGGTGGAGGCTATTTTGTAATTTCCCTCTTTGGTCTCTATCTCTGGACGCATCTCTACCGCCGAAAGCGCTAGATCACTCATTTATTGTTCTCCTTAGTTTTTATCCGGGGATCATCATTACCCTGAAAACAATCGAGAAACTCTAGGCGCCTGCCCGCGCCTTGTCAACCGGCGAAAATCGCAGAGATTGTGACGCGGCCTGTTTCACGCGCCCATCGCCGCCTGCAGGTTCAATTGCAGGGATTGAAGCGCGCGGCGGACAGTCAACAGTAATCGGAGCGCGGCGGACGGGCGGGCCATCATCGCCGAAGCCGTTCGCCAGCCGTTTATTCGGCCATCGGCGTTATAAACCCGGTTGAAATCCGGTATGTCGCGCCCTGCTTCATCGGATATCACGCGCAATGCGGCGGCAGGCAGATCGAGTCGCGCGCAGGCGCTCAGCGCCTGGTAAGTTTCCATATCTACGGCCGCCGCGCCATATTGAGCGCCGAGCGCCAATTTTTCTTTCGCCTCCGTGACGATCCTGCCGAATGTAATTCCGGGCGCTCGAATGAAAGAAAGGCCGGCGCGGGTTAACGCCCCTGACAGAAAGCCGGACAACAGCGCATCGCCGGCGGCGGCCGCGACCTCTTCACGGGCCTCTTTATGATCTGGGCGTTCGTGGAGGGGAAAATCAATAGCGCGGGCGTCGTAACAAAGATTGTAGAGAACGGCGTCGCCCACTCGGAGCCGCGGATCAAGCGCGCCCGCCAAACCCGCGATAATTAAAGCGTCATAGCGGTTATTCGTGAGGTGTTCCGCGAGTCGTTCGGCGAAGCCGACCGCGCCCATCCCCGATTGCAAAATCGTGACCCGGCGGCCGCTGAACAGCCCGCGGCAGATTTTCATGCGTGGCTCTTCCAAAAAGGATTTTCCAGAGAGCAGACCGGCGGCGATTTTGAATTCGACATCAATGGCGGCCGCGACGCAGAGATTGGTGAAGCCTGAAGCTCTTGGTTCACTCATCGCGTCGCAAGGCGGCGCTGCTCTACCCATTCGAGCAGACGCCCTCCGATCACCGCATGGTCAGTGGTAAGGTCGCCAACCCTTGCGCATCCGCACAGCATCAGCGCCACGCGTAATTCGTCGAAGAAGGCGTTCAGAAAAGCTTCGACGCCGTTGATCCCGCCCGAGACGTAAGCGCGCAGGACCGGGAGCGCGACGCCGACGACTTTCGCGCCCAGCGCCAGCGCCTTCGCCGCCTGCAACCCCGTGCGGACGCCGCCCGACGCGATCAGGTTCAAATCGAGCGAACGAAGCTCGCAGACGCTGGCGGCGGTCGGGACGCCCCAGTCCCAGAAGGCCTCGCCCAGATGTCGCATCGCGCGATTGCGGATCGTTTCGACCCCGACCCACGAAGTCCCTCCGGCCCCCGAAACGTCAATCCATTTGACTCCGGCGTCACGGAGTTTTATTCCCGATTCGCGCGCAAAGCCGCAGCCGGTCTCTTTGACAATGATCGGCAGCGGGGATTCGCCGACCAGCCTCTTGACGGCGTCGAGCGAGCCGCGAAAATCGTGGTCGCCGTTCTCCTGAATGATCTCCATCGCCGCGTTAAGGTGGACGCACATCGCGTCCGCTCCTATCTCCTCGGCCAGCCGCGTCACTTCGCGCGAGCTCAACTCGCGCGCCTGCGCCACGCCGAGATTGCCGAACAACAAGACATTCGGCGCGACGTCCCGCACCTGAAAGGTCTTCTTCATTTCGGGGTGGCGAAGCGCCACGCGCTGCGAACCCACGCCGAAACCGACGCCCATTCGATCGGCCAGCGCGGCCACTTCCCGATTAAATCGGGCGACCTCTTCCGCGCCTCCGGTCATTCCCGTGATGATCAGCGGATAGCTCAACTGTTTGCCGAGCGCGACGACGCCCAGATCGATGTCTTCGAGCCTGGTTTCGGCCAGTGGCTGATGAACCAGCTCGACGTCTTCAAAGAGAGTTGTCTTCCGGCGGAACTCCACGTCCTGATTCGCGCAGAGATCGAAATGACTGAGTTTGCGATTGACGATTTCAGTTTTTACCGGCATGTGAACGTTCACCCGTAAATCTTTCCACAGTATAAAAACTCAGCAAACCCGCGCCAATTCGCTTCCTCGAAGTATGAGCCGTCTTCAACGCACGCCAATGCGGCGCCGATGAAAGAAGAAATACTTCGATTCTCCCACCCGAGCGGGGCGCAGAATCTGTATTTTTCCGGCTCCTCTCTTTCCATCTTTTCCGCAAGCTCAGACTCTTCCATCAAAGCTTTCACGAAGGCTAAAAAACTCTCTCGATCCTTAACCTGTTTTAGAAGCTCCAAAACCCCCACCGTCCTTACTCCTTTATGACCTCTCTTCTTCAAACGTCTTTGGCATCTCGCTGCGAAAAACGCGCGCCACATTATAAATATTCCTCCGCTCCGGCGCGTAATAGAGCCGAGTGAAGAGATCGCCGAGCAGTCCCAATCCCAGAAACTGAATTCCTCCCAGAAAAGACACGGCGGCGAAGAGCAGCATCGGCCCATTTTCAATGAATATGTTTTCGCGCCAATAGAGCTTTTTGAATAACAGCCAACTGGCTAGCATTCCGGATATCGCGATCATCGCCGCCCCGACGCCGCCGAAGAAATGCAGAGGACGCGAGAAGTAACGCACGATGAGGCGGATGGTCAGAATGTCGAACATCACGCGGAACGTTCGCGATAAGCCGTAATGAGATTTGCCGTTCACACGCGGTTTGTCTTCGATGGGGATTTCGGCGATGAGCGCGCCTTCTACGCTGGCCATCGCCGGGATGAAGCGGTGCATTTGGCCGTAGATCGGGATTCTTTCCAACACTTCGCGGCGATAGGCTTTGAATGTCGTGCCGAAGTCGTGGATCGACACTCCCGACGCGCGCGCCATCAGCTTGTTCGCGACCCTCGACGGAAACGCGCGCAGGAAACCGTCCTGGCGGTTCTGGCGCCAACCGCTGACCACGTCGTAACCTTCTTCGAGCTTCGCCAGAAATCGAGGGATGTCTTCCGGCTGGTGCTGCAGATCGCCGTCCATAGCGATAATCACGTCGCCTTGCGCGTAATCGAATCCGGCGGCCAGCGCCGCGGTCTGGCCGAAATTGCGGCGCAATCGTACGCCTGTTATGCGCGGGTCGAGCGCGGAGATTTCTCTGAGTATCGCTGGTGTGCGATCAGCGCTCCCGTCATCGACAAAGACCAACTCATAATCTTCGCCAAGATCCTCCATCACTTTTGTCAGACGGCGATAAAGAGGAGGCAGATTCTCTTCTTCGTTATGAAAGGGGACGACAATGGAGTAAGGACATTTCACTTTTAACGCTCCTGCGGAAAATCAACCACGAAGAAACGAAGAACGCGAAGATTTCTACCATCCTTCCTTCGCGCTCTTCGTTTCTTCGTGGTTGATTTTCAATCTTATCCGAATTGCGCCGGAAAGGCGCCAGCTTACCATCGGCCCATCAAAATTGCCATTCGAGCGCCTATTTCAGTTCGCCTTCCGGCCCGTCAAACCCAACAAAGACGGGCTCCGGCGTGAGAGGGACACCGAATTTTTCCGCCACTCGCCCTTGAATCTGCTTCATTAACCCAATCACTTCACGCGCGGTCGCGCCCCCGCGGTTGACAAGCGCCAGCGTATGCTTCGAAGAGATTCCGACAGCGCCGAGGTTGTAGCCTTTATGAAATCCTGCGCGTTCGATCAACCAGGCGGCTGAAACTTTAACCTTGCCGTCGCCAGCCGGGAAATTCGGGACCTGTTCAGAGGCGCCGATCAGATTTCGCTCCCGGGCGATCTCTTCAATGCGGGCGAATGTTTCGGATGTGATGACGGGGTTTTTGAAGAACGACCCCGCGCTGCGGCAATCCGGGTCGTCGGGCGCGATGAGCATCGCCTTTTGCGCGCGAATGCCACGCACGGCTTCGCGCGTCAGCCCGAGCGAAGGCTTTGTCGAAAAATTTGAGAGGAAGTTTCTGAGGTCGGGATAGCGGATCGCCGGCTCTCCGTGGGGTTTCAACCCGTAAGCGACCGCCGTGACGACATAGCGGTCGCGAGCCGTGGTGTTAAAGACGCTGGCGCGGTAGCTGAATTGACATTGCTCGTTGCTCAATTCGGTGAACACTCCGGCGAGGCGATCAAAGGCGCGAACCGAAGCGATCGTCTCGCTCACCTCCTGTCCGTAAGCGCCGACGTTCTGAATGGGCGTGCCGCCGACGCTGCCCGGAATCCCGCTCAAACATTCAATGCCCGCCAGATCGCGCTCGACGCATTGGCTTACGAGTTCGTCCCAATCCTCGCCGGCCCGGGCGGTGACAATGACCTCGTCGCCTTCGTCGCGCCAGGTCACGCCTTTGAGCGCCACGTGGACGACCAGACCGGGGAAGCCCTCGTCAGCCACCAGAGCGTTGCTCCCGCCGCCGAGGATGAAGAGTGGAAGACCCCGTTGTCCGGCGAACGAAAACGCCTCGAGCATTTCGTCTTCCCCACGCGCTTCGACGAAAAAGCGCGCGGGGCCGCCGATCCGCAGCGTGGTCAACGGCGAGAGCGGAACGTTTTCCTGAATCAATCCCTGATCGGGCATCGGCTTCGATCTTACAGCTCTACCTCGCCGCGCAGAAACGCGCGAACCTTCTTCAAATCTTCCCAGGCTTCTCGCTTCTTGTCGGGCGAGCGCAGCAAGTAGGCCGGATGGAATGTCGGCAGCACTTTGATTTCGGGAATACGCGGATAGTCTTGGAGCTGGCCGCGCATCTTCGTGATGCCGATTTTGGTATCGAGCAGAGCCTGCATCGCGGGATTGCCCAGCGCCACGATCAGCTTCGGGCGAATCGCCGCGATCTGGCGAAAGAGAAACGGGATGCAGGCTTTGACCTCGTCCGATTCCGGCGCGCGATTGCCCGGCGGACGCGATTTGACCACGTTGGCGATGTAAACTTCTTCGCGCTTCAGGTCGATCGCCTCGATCATTTTGGTGAGCAATTGCCCCGCGCGGCCCACGAAGGGGCGTCCCGTGGCGTCTTCGTCGGCGCCGGGCCCTTCGCCTACGAACATCAACTCGGCGCACGGCGCCCCCTCGCCGAAGACGATGTTCGTGCGCGTTGAGAAGAGCTTGCAACGCTGGCAATCGCCAAGGTCGCGGCGAATGTCTTCGAGGGTCTCGTTGGAGTATTGAGTCTCGGCCGACGAAGGCGCGGATTCGCCGAAGAGCGATGACTCGCCAAAGAGCGAGACTACGGCGGCGTTCTCTTGTTTAGTTGGCATTGTGATTGTTGGTTTCGGGATAAACTGTGGCGGCGGGGTGATTGCCGACGCGGGCGGCTCCTGGCGTTTCAGTTCAGACATGGCAGACGTTGAAGACGCCACTCGCTTTTCGACACGGTCGTCGAATTTTGGCTCTGACGCAACGGGAGCCGATATTTCGCCGATATGAGTCAAACCAAGCTCGCTGTAATAACGCAGATGCTCTTTGGCCTGGGCGATCAATTCCCTGAGTTCTTCTCGCGGATTCATATCGTCAGTTCGCCGACCTTCGCAGCCCGGCGATCTCATCCAGCGCCCGGTCCGCCAGCGCGCGTTTGCTTTGAAGCGGCAGTTCGACGCGCGAGCCGTCGCGTTTGAGAATCGTCGCGGCGTTGGTTTCCGCGCCGAATCCGGCGTCGGCGCGCGTGATGTCATTGGCCACTATTAAATCCAGCCCCTTTTCGCGCAACTTACGCTCGGCGTATTCGAGCAGCGATTGCGATTCGGCCGCGAAGCCCGCGACGATGCGGCGCTCGCGGTTCGGGGCGGCGCCGACCGCGGCGATGATATCCTCGGTCTCTTCAAGCTCGACGGTCACCGTCTTGCGCCCCTCTTTCTTGATCTTCTGCTCGGCGGGCCGGGCCGGGCGGAAATCGGCCACGGCCGCCGAGCCGATGAACACTGTCACATCGTGAAGGCGCGACATTACGGCGTCGAACATTTCGCGCGTCGAACGGACATTGACGGTTTCGACATTTTCCGGCGGCGCCAAATTGACCGGCCCCGAAATGAGAGTCACGCGAGCGCCCCGGTCACGCGCGGCTTCGGCCATCGCATACCCCATCCTGCCCGACGAACGGTTGGCGATGAAACGAACCGGGTCGAGGTCTTCGACCGTCGGGCCGGCGGTGACCATCACGCGCTCGCCGGCGAAATCACGGGATTTCAAGTCCGAGATTCGAGATTTGAGAATTTCGAGGGCGCGTTCGACTATCTCTTCAGGCTCGGCCAATCGCCCCATGCCGACTTCACCGCAAGCCTGATACCCGACTCCGGGTTCGACAAAAGAGACGCCGCGATCGCGCAGGGTTTTTATGTTGGCCTGCGTCGCCATGTGATTCCACATCTCGACGTTCATCGCCGGAGCTATCAAAACCGGATTGGTGTTTGAAAGGTAGACCGTGGAGAGGAAATCGTCGGCGACGCCTTGGGCGAATTTGGCGATGGTGTTCGCCGTGGCCGGCGCGACCAGCAGCAGGTCCGCCTCGCGCGCGACGGCGATGTGCTCAATGGTCGCGTAATTCGGGCGATCGAACATCTCGACGATCACGGGCTGGCCGGACAGAGCCTCGAAAGTCAACGGGCGCACGAACTCGGTCGCGTGGCGAGTCATCACGACGCGAACCTGAACGCCGCGCCGCTGCAGGCCTCGCAGAATTTCGGCGGCCTTATAAGCGCCGATGCAGCCTGTGACACCCAGAAGAACTTTCATAAAACGATCAGGCGACGGGGAGACAGGGCGACAAGGCGACGGGGAGACAAGATGACACAGAGAAGACAAGACGAGGGGACAAAAATATTTTTCGCCCTGTCGCCTCGTCGCCCCGTCGCCAGGTCTCTCCCTCCGCTCTTCACTTCTCGCTCTTGTCCACGATCTCGTAATTGATCAACCCACGCTCAACCTCTTCAAGCGCGACGCGAGTCGCTTTGGAATTGGCCATGTGGACGCGCGGCTGGGCGCCTTTCTGAATCTGTTTACTGCGTTTCGCTGCGATCAGAATCTTGCGGTATTTGCTGTCGATCGGAAACGGCTTCGCTTCTTTTTTCTCATCCTGATTATCAGCCATCTGAATTACCCCCTTCCTTGTTTGTCAAAGGTTTGTAGAATCCGCGCGGCGATTTCACGGCGGGACGCCGTGCGGCAGCGTTCAGCCGTGATAATCGCGACCAATTCGTCAATAGCCCGATTCAGATCGTCGTTGATCACGACGTAATCGAAATTGACGTACTGCTCCATCTCGTGAAGGGCGCTCTCCAGCCGCAAACGCCGGTCGTGGGCCGTGTCGGTCCCTCGGCTTTCCAGGCGCCGGGTGAGCGCGTCGAGCGACGGCGGCATGACGAAAACCGAGACCGCGTCGGGAAACAGTTTGCGCGCTTGCGCCGCCCCCTGAATGTCTATTGTCAAAATCACGTCATAGCCTGATGATCGAATCTCTTCGACGGCCCGCCGCGAAGTGCCATAAAGATTGCCATGCACCTCGGCCCATTCCAGAAAATCTCCGTTCGCGACCATCGCTTCAAATTCGGCGCGCGAGACGAAATGGTAATGAGCGCCCTGCTCCTCGCCTGCGCGCGGGCGTCTTGACGTGAAAGAGATCGAAGGTTGCGCCCGATTATCGCGACCGAGCGCCCCGGCCACGAGCGTCGTTTTACCCGCGCCTGACGGAGCCGAAACTATGATCAGATTGCCTAACATAGCCAGTGGTTAGTGGCCGGCGCCTGACGCCTGGTGTTTTTTTTCTGCCTAAACCAGGCGCCAGGCGCCAACCGCCAATTATTCCACGTTCTGCGCCTGTTCCCTCAGCTTCTCGACTTCGGTCTTGATCTCGATAGCCGAGTCGCAGATTGTAAGCTCCGATGATTTCGAGAGTATCGTATTCGCCTCGCGATTGATCTCCTGCAAGAGGAAATCGAGCTTCTTGCCGATCTCGCCGTCACCCGAAAGCAGCTCTTGCGTCTGCGTCAGATGGCTCTTCAAGCGCGCGATCTCTTCCGAGATGTCGCTGCGTTCGGCCAGATGCGCGACCTCCTGAGCCAGCCTCGTTTCGTCAATGGAAGCTTTTTCGATCAGATCCTCGATGCGTTTCCGCAGCTTGTCGCGGTAAGCGTCTATAATTCCGGTGGACCCTGATTCGATGACGGCGACGTGATTTTCGATGCGCACGATGCGCGCCAGCATTTCCTTCTGCAGCTCGTGCCCTTCGACCGCGCGCATCGCGACCAGCGCCGTCAGCGCGTGTGTCAGCGCCGCCTCGACGCCTTCGATTACCGCGCCGCTCAGCGCGCCGCTTGCGGTGGAAGGCGTCAGGACGTTGGGCAGCCGGGTGAGCGCCGCCAGGTCGGCCTCGCCCACAAGCCCGAACTCATCGCGCATCATGCGCAGCGCGTCCAGGTACCCGCGAATCAACGGGCGGTTGATTTCAAAGACGACGTCGGCGATTTGCGTGAAATTGATCGACACATCGACGCGCCCGCGCGAGACCGCGGCCTGAATCATTTTTTTGAGCGGGATTTCGAGCGAAGCCAGGTCTTGCGGCGCGCGCCAGTGAATGTCCAGAGTGCGATGGTTGACCGAACGCAGATCTACTATCACGGTAAAATTGGCGCCGCTCGCCGTCCCTTGTCCGTATCCCGTCATGCTTTTGAGCATATCTTCTCCAGTGCCTCCTCTCGGTCATCAATCGGCTGAAAACGTTCCGCTGGCCGTCAAGCGCCGGACGTCGGCCACTTCCTCTTCGGCGAACTGCAATTCATAAAGCCTGCGGTAAACGCCGTCGAGCCTCAGCAATTCGTGATGCGCGCCAGTTTCGACGACGCGTCCGGCGTCCAGCACGACGATGCGGTCGGCGCGGCGAACCGTCGACAGCCTATGCGCGATGACGATAGTCGTGCGACCGGCCATTAAATTGTTGAGCGCCTGCTGCACCAGCAACTCGCTTTCGGCGTCGAGCGCGCTGGTCGCTTCGTCAAGGATCAAAATGGGCGCGTTTTTCAGAATCGCGCGCGCGATCGCAAGGCGCTGGCGCTGGCCGCCCGAAAGTATCAGACCGCGCTCGCCGATTACCGTATTGTATCCTTTCGGCAACTTGCTTATGAACTCGTCTGCGAGCGCCGCGCGCGCGGCCAGTCTGATCGCTTCATCGCCGTCATTGGCGCCATACGAACCGTAGGCGATGTTGGCCCGTACGGTGTCGTTGAAGAGATGCGTCTCCTGAGTGACGACCGCGATGAAGCGCCGCAACGAAGCGATCCGGAGGTCGCGCACGTCGTGGCCGTCGATCAACACCGCGCCCTCGACCACGTCGTAAAATCGCGGGATCAGATTCGTCAGCGTGCTCTTGCCCGCGCCGCTTTGGCCCACGACGGCGACCGTTTCGCCGGCGCGGACTTTGAACGAGACGCGTTCGAGCGCCGGCAGATCGAAACCTTCGCCATAGCGGAAGCTGACGCCGCGGAATTCTATCTGCCGCGAGAAGCGTTCCAGCGCTATCGCCGCCGGCTTGTCGCGCATCTCAATCTCTTCGTCCAGGATCTTGAAGATGCGCGAGGAGGACGCCAATCCCTGCTGCAAGTCGTGCTGCAACCGGCTCAGGCGGCGGATCGGGTCGTAGGACTTGAACATCGCCACCAGAAACGCCGCAAATTCTCCCATGGACATGTCCCCCGCCTTAATGCTGCGCTGCGCATAGATCAGGAGAGCGGCGACTGCGACGACGCCAACGGTCTCGAGCACGATCGGCGAAAGGAAGTAGATTCGCATCGCTCGCAACTGGTCGCGCATCTGTTTGCTGGCCGCGGCGCGGAAGCGCCGGCTCTCATAATCCTCCATCCCGAAAGCTTTGACGACGCGCTGCGACGAAATCGATTCCTGCGCCACGTCGAGCATCTCGGCGCCGCTCTGTTGCCGAGAATTTATGTAATGGCGCAACCGGCTGTTGAAATTGCTGACCAGATAGGCCACCGGCGGCCCCAGCAGCAACAGCGCCGATGCCAGCTTCCAGTTGAACCTGAAGAGTAGCGCCAGGTAGACGACCAGGCTGACCGATTCGCGCAGCATGTCGCGCATCGTGTCGGAAACGGCGCGTTCGACCAGCGCGGCGTCGCTCATCAAATGAGCCGTCAGTTCGTTCGTCGGATGCTTGGAGAAGAACGGCGCGGCCTGGCGCGTGATGTGATCGTAAAGCGATGAGCGAACGTCGGCGATCACGTTCTGGCCGATGTGGCTCATAAAATATGACGAGAAATACTCGGCCACGCCCTTCGCCAGCGTCAGACCGACCAGCAGAACTGCGACCATTCTAAGATCGATGGCGACTGTCTGCGGCAAATACTGCCCGAAAGGGAGGCCGGCGAACATGCCGCCTTTGCTATGACCCGATATGACGTCGAAGATCGGCTGCAGCAGCAGGATCGTCCCGCCCTCTAGCAATCCGGTCGCGATCATCAGAACAACGGAAATTGCAAAGATGATACGGTAGGGCCTGAGGTATCTGAGCAGTCGAGCGAATTCGGTCATCACTTAAAGTGGCTCGTGGGGTCGATCAGAGTCGACAATGACAGCGCAGTTCAGCGGGTCATTGGGAAAGTGTGAATTATAGGCGTCGCGCCGAAAACGCGTCAAGGTTGTAACAGGATCGGGGCTTGAGTATGGAAGATCGAAGATCGAAGATCGAAGATCGAGGATGGAAGACCGTGGATCGCGATTTTCCATCCTCGATCCTCGATCTTCCATCCTGGCGCGTCAGCTAGCCTTGATAGAAGCAGACCAGTAGAAATGCGCTGGCCAATGCGATGTTGAATAGGACCAGGAAAATGATCAGTGAACGTTC
This sequence comes from Blastocatellia bacterium, assembly GCA_035714085.1. Classification (GTDB taxonomy): domain Bacteria; phylum Acidobacteriota; class Blastocatellia; order RBC074; family RBC074; genus JAJVID01. The sequence goes on along the minus strand of DASTMP010000180.1, from coordinate 43,087 downwards.
ATCACGCTTGATTTGCTCTTTGCTCATGACCGACATTACGTACCTCTTAACACTTGATAATAAAACCCATCCGCGCATCGCTTTGTGAACGCCACAGCGGTTTGCAAAGCCCGTGCCGCCTCTTGAGACATTCTCCGGCCCGATTTGGACGAGAAATCTTCTTCGGAGGATCGCGGCGGGAAATCGCGGTTTAGAGAATGGCTTATGCGGAAATTCGTGGGGCTATGGGGAAGGAATGGGCCAATAAGGAATCAAGGGCCCGGAAAAAAGCGCCACTCAGAATCAACGATATGGATCATTACCCCGCACGATATGGTGAAAAGAAATGGCCACAGAGACATAGAGCAGAAAGAGAAAGAAGACTTTCTCGCAATCTCTTTTCTCTTTCCTTCTGTGCCTTTGTGTCTCTGTGGCGTAAATCTAAGAATAGGCGCGCTTAATTCAAAGGCGCGCGATACCCGGGTCTGGTTTTAGCGACGAGCCCCGGACGATTAACTTTGACTCGTAAAGTCCGCCACTTGCCGTTGTGTTTCTCGTTTGTGGGGTAGTAAGACATCGAGTAATAAGTGCGCAATTCCGCGGCGATCTGCGAATATGCGGGTTCGAGTTGCTGCAGGTCCTTGACGGGGTAGACACGGCCTCCGGTCTTGTCGGCCATTTCGCGCAACTCGCGCCGGGCGGACTCATACAGCCGCCGGTTGATCTGCATGCGTTCTTCCTGAGAGAGCATGCAGTGAGGCTGATTTTCGCTCATCACGGCGCCCTTCCCGTCCTTTCCGTACTCGGTCATGTATTTCTTGAATTGTTTGCGCGAAAATTCAAAGTGTCTCTCGTCGCTGCATTCGCGCGTCATCCCGGCCTGCGTGAACTCTTCGGTGTCGAGTTCCAGAAAATAGGTCAGGATGTTCGAGCTTTCGACCTCGGTCAGAATCTGTTTGAAGGTCGTGTAGCCGAACGAATCGACGCCGTCCGTGAGAGCGACGACCGCCTTGCGGCCTTCGACCCCCTTGAAGACTTCATCAATCGCCAATTTCAACGAGTCGTAAAACGAGGTGCCCGTGCCGGGTTTCAAAAGTCGGAGCGCCTCCTCGATCTCAGCGCGGTCGGAGGTCAGGTCTTTCAGCAACTCGACCTCCTTGCTGAATTGAATGACGGCGACGCGGTCTCGCGGGCGGAGTTCGTCCAGGAAACGGAGCGCGGCGCGGCGCATCAATTCGACCTCATGGCTCGCGCTGCCCGACGTGTCGATCAACAAGACCAGGTTGAACGGCGCGTCGGTAGCCGAAAAACTGTTGATCGCCTGGGGAACGCCGTCTTCGTATATGGTGAAGTCCGAAGGTCTCAGCGTCGCCGTGATTCGATCGCCGTTGCGATCGGCCACAATCGCATCAACCGTAACCAGGTCGGTGTTGAACCGGATCGTTCCTATATCGCTCTGTTTGCCCTGTTTCTCTTTATCCTGCGCCTCCTGCGCGGCGATTTGCGAGACAAAGGCCGCCAGGGCGGCGACCATCAGCGACATCCCGGTCAGGCGAAAGCGTTTAAAAAACATCATAAGCGATCTCCTTACAGCGAAAGCGCGGGCGGTAAGTATAATATTGTCCGAACCGCGAAGAAACGAAGAAGACGAAGAGAAGAACAGATCTAACCTATTCTTTCTTCGTCTTCTGCGTTTCTTGCGGTTCGGAAGTCTGTCCCATTTCTGTCTGGCGCCCGAAATGACGATCACCGCCAGCGAAGCGATATGTGAGGTTATGGATCCGACTGAATTTTCCTGGCGCACGCGGCGCGAATCGCTTTCAAGATTCGCTGAAGAAGTATTCGACATCCTGATCATCGGCGGCGGGATTACCGGGGCCGGCCTGGCTCTCGACGCGGCGTTGCGCGGCCTGCGTGTCGCGCTCGTCGAAAAGCGCGATTTCGCCGCCGGCACGTCCAGCCGTTCGACAAAACTCATCCACGGCGGGTTGCGGTATTTGGAACATTTCGACTTCGCGCTCGTCCGCGAAGGGCTGCGCGAACGAGCGATACTCACCCGAAACGCCCCGCGACTCGCCCGCCCGTTTCCGTTCGTCATTCCGATCTACAAAAATCGGCGGCGTAATTACGACCGCCCGCTGAAGATGCGGTTGGGGTTATGGCTTTACGATCTGCTGGCGGGCCGGCGCAACTTGGCGCGCCATCAAAGATTGAGTTGCGGCGAGGCGCTGAGGCTCGCGCCGCAGCTCGATCCGCGGGGACTGAAAGGCGCGTTCCTCTATTACGACGCGATGACGAATGATTCGAGATTGGTCATCGAGGTGATCAAGACCGCGCGCAAGCGCGGAGCCGAGACCGCGAATTACACGCGGGTCGCCGGCTTTATCAAAAACGGGAATGGGAAGATCGCGGGCGCGCGTTTGCGCGACGAACTGGCGGGCGGAGAGATCGAATGCCGCGCGCGAATCGTGATCAACGCGACCGGCGTGTGGATGGAAGACACGCTCAGACTCGACGGTCAGGCCCTGAACGGGTTGAACAAACGAGTGCGCCCGGCGAAAGGGGTTCACATCACAGTCCCGGCGGATCGTCTGCGAGTCAGCGCCGCATGGTTGATTCCGTCATTGACCAGCCATCGATTCTATTTCGTGGTCCCCTGGGAAGGCCGCGTCAACGTCGGCGCCACCGACACCGACTACAGCGGCGATAAAGACCATCCGCATGCGGAGCCGGAAGAGATCGACGAAATCCTGGGCGCGATCAATTCCTATTTTCCGGAAGCGCGACTTGAACCGTCTGACGTGATTTCGAGCTGGGCCGGGTTGCGCCCATTGATCGCCGATCCGCGCGCGAGCGCCACCACCGACCTTTCGCGAAAAGAAGAGATTATCGAATCGGAAGACGGTTTGATCTCGATCGGCGGCGGCAAGCTGACGACCTACCGGTTGATGGCCGAACACGGCATCGCCCTCGCGGCAAAGCGCTTGAGCGAGAGATTCAACATCACGGCCGGCCCCGCCAGCGCAAAAGACGCGGCCATCGGCGGAGAGATGAAGTACGACGAATTGGCGATTACGCCCGAGTGGTTGTCGCAAACCGAAAACCTGCCGCTCGAAACGGCGCGACATCTCCTGCGCGATTACGGCCCGGACTACCAGCGCCTGATTGAATTGACGCGTGAGGATGAACGACTGCGCGAGCGTCTGGTCGAAGGATTGCCGCAGATTCTGGCCGAAGTCGTTTACGCGGCTCGTTATGAAATGGCGCTGACACTGGCCGACGTGATGACGCGCCGCACTCGATTGGCGACAGTGGCCGGAAGAGAGGCGTTGAACTGCGCCGCGATTGTCGCGGATTCGATGGCGCGCGAATTGGGCTGGAGCGGAAAACAGACCGAGCGACAGATCACCCAATTTACCGCCGAATTCGAGAGCGAATTTACTGTCTAAGCATGTGTTTCACTTGGAAACCCATGATCGAGTTGCGGGGTTGATGTTGATGAGGTCATCTGCGGCCTGAAAATAGAAGGGTGGATCATCCGAAAATCCGAACAGGATTCAGAAATATGGACATAGTCTGACCTACCGGCTTGATTTCAAGCTCATAAGTAGAGCAAAATCAGCGCCTATATTCCGAGACGATATAGGGCATAAATATTGCCTATATCTGCGCATACGTAATTTTTCTCTATCAATCAATTCATAGCGACTCATAGCAACTTTGCCGGCCACAAGCAATTCGCCAGCAGAGCTTGATTCTGATCTCGTTTCCCAGGCGCGGATGAGGAACGGGGCTTGAATTCGCTCCTTCCTTTAAACACAAAGATCCAACCATCAACGAAGCCCCGCATTCAGGCTGAAAGAGTTCGCAATTGGACTACCCTCCCTGATGCGGCAGCTTCGCGCATTGCTATTCGACGCAGGTAATCACGCGAGACATAAGCTGAAGTACAACTGAATTCTGCAAAGCCGGAGAAGCAGGGGGCGCGCAAACCGGTTTCAACTTCCCCTACCCAACTTCACTTAAAGGAGGAATCCGACTATGAAACGTAGAGCAATTAGCGCTTTGGCGCTCATCAGTTTTGTGGCGTTGACAAGCGTCATCGCTTTCGGACAGGTGACCTCTTCGCTTTCGGGCGCGGTCACCGATCCCAACGGGGCGGTCGTGGCCGGCGCGACGGTTACAGTGAAGAGCGCCGCTTCGGGAAACGAGTTCAAGACCGTCACCTCGAATCAGGGGACTTACAATGTGTCCTCGCTCGGCGCCGGTAACTACATCGTCGTCGTGACGGCTTCGGGGTTCAAAAGCGCCACCGTTCAAGACATCGAGATTGACGCCGGGACGCCGGCGACACTCAACTTGACTCTCGAAGTCGGCCAGGCCACCGAGACTGTGGTCGTGCAGGGTGGCGCTCAGATCATCCAGACCCAGACCGCGAACGTCTCCACTACGCTTAATACAAAACAGATCATCAATCTTCCACTCGTCTCGCGCAATCCGGTCAATTTCGTCACCCAGATGGCGGGCGTGAACACGCCCGGGCAGAATAGAGACTCGACCATCAACGGCTTGCCGCAGAGCGCGATTGACATCACGCTGGACGGCATCAACGTGCAAGACAACTTCAATAAAACCAGCGACGGTTTCTTCGTGCGCGTCGCTCCGACGCTGGATTCGATTGAAGAGGTTACAGTCTCGACCTCGAACCCGGAAGCGGTGGGGGGCGCGATGGGCGCGGTGCAGATCAAATTCGTCACGCGCTCGGGCGGCAATGAATTCCATGGCAGCCTCTACGAATATCACCGCAATACGGCGCTCAACTCCGCCTACTGGTTCACCAACCGCGACACATCGTATAACGTTGAAGCCGCCAAGAACTGTGGCAATCCCAGCAGTTCGTCATTCAACGCGGCCACAATGGTTCCCTGGTCCACTGACTGCCGCGCGCCGCGCGCCGCGAATCTGTTTCACCAATACGGAGGTCGTTTCGGCGGGCCGATCCTGATTCCAAAGCTGTTCAACGGGCGAAACCGGGCGTTCTTCTTCGTCAACTACGAAGAGTTCCGCCAGCCGACATCGGTCGTCCGCCAGCGCACAATCCTCACTCCGCTGGCGCAGTCCGGCGTCTTCACCTACGGCACGGGGGCCAATCAGCAGCAAGTCAACCTGTTGGATGTGGCGCGGAAAGCCCAGACTGCCGGCGCCGGCTGTCCAGCCTGCACGGCGACCGTCGATCCGACCATCGCAAAGCTGCTCGCCGACATCCGCAATGCGACGAGCGGCGCGGGTGGCATTACCGCCTTGTCCAATCCGAATCAGCAACAATTCACCTACAATCCCAGCGGCAGTTCGCTCAGCAAACGTCCGACAGTGCGGTTCGATGCGAACGTGACGGACAAACACAAGATCGAGCTTTCGTGGACCTATCAGCTGGGCAGGGGCGGGCCGGATTTCCTCAATAACGTCGAGCCCGCCTTCCCCGGTTTCCCCAATCAGGGCAGCCAGCCTGCCGACCGTTATACCGGCTCCGTGGCGGTGCGCTCGACGCTCTCGCCGTCATTGGTCAATGAAGCGCGCGCCGGACTTTCCGGCGGCCCTTCGCGTTTCAACCCAGGAGCCAGCACAGGGGACTTCTTAGGCTCGCTGGGCGATCAAGATGGGTTCAATCTCGGCGGCGCGCCGGGAAACGGCGCCACCGGAATCGCGGTTTTTGGCATTAATGGGCCGACAACCGTCAACGCCCCCAGCCGTCGCAATCCGTTGTTCCGTGAATTCGGCGATACGCTGACCTGGACTCGGGGCGCGCATAACTTAGTCTTCGGCGGCAACATCATCGACACACAGCTCACGTACAACGCGCAAACACTGACGCCAACTATCAACTTCGGCGTAGATGACAATGACCCGGCGAACACCGCAATGTTCAAAGACGCCTTTTTTCCCGGAGCCGGCTCCACCGATTTGAACAATGCTCGCCAGCTTTACGCCATCCTGACCGGGCGCGTCACGGCCATCAACGCCAACGCCCGGCTGGACGAGGAGACGGGCCAGTTCGTTTATCTCGGCAACGCCTTCGAGCGCTCGCATCAGAAGGAGTTCGGATTTTTCGCGCAGGATTCGTGGCGCTTCACTCCGAATCTTACGGTCAATTACGGCTTGCGTTGGGAGGTGCAACGCCCCTTCACCGTAGACAACAGCAGCTACACGACCGCCACTCTTGACGACATCTGGGGGCCATCTGTTCCCGGCGCCCTCTTTAAGCCCGGCACGACCAGGAATAGGGTGACGCAATTCATCCAAATGAAGGATGGAACTGGGGCCTACAACACGAATTACAAGAACTTCGCGCCGAGCCTCGGTATCGCATGGCGCATCGATTCCAAGTATGGCTGGCTGAAACGGATCGCCGGCGAAGGCCAGACTGTGGTTCGCGCCGGCTATTCGATCGCCTACAACCGCCAGGGCATCGGCGATTTCCGAGGCCTGGAATCGTCGAATCCAGGCGTCTCCATCACCACCAACCGCAACACCACGATTGGCAATCTGGGCGCATTGCCTTTGCTGTTCCGGGAAAAGGATCGTCTTGGAGCCCCGGCGTTTCCAACCACGCCGACCTATCCGCTTATCGGAGAACCGTTCGTCCAGGCCACGAATTCGGTCAACGTCTATGATCCGAATATCAAGATCCCCTACTCGCAATCCTGGACATTCGGCATCCAACGCGAGTTGGGCCAGAACACGGCCATCGAAGTCCGCTATGTGGGCTCGCGCAATCTGCGGGGCTGGACTACCTACAACCTGAACTCTGTCGAATTAAACATCGCCGAAAATGGGTTGCTCCAGGAGTTCAAGCTGGCGCAGGCAAATCTGCAGGCAAACAGAGCGGCTGGCAAGGGCAATACCTTCGCCTATACGGGCGTGGCCGGCACTTCGCCTTTGCCAATCACTCTGGCTTATTTCAGCGGCAGACCGGCTTCACAGGCTAACACTCCGGGGAATTACACATCTTCCAACTTCACCAACCCCACTTTTTTAAGTGCGCTGGCCTTGAACAACCCGAACGTTTGCTGCAGCACAACAAGCAGCTATGCCGGCGTACTGGATAACAATGGAACATTCCGCGAAAACGCCTTCAATCCATTGAAGGGAAATTTACCGGCGAACTTCATGCTGACCAATCCGGGACTGCGAGGCGGGGCCAACTTCACCGGCAATGGCGGCTATAGCCGTTATGACGCCTTGCAGATTGACCTGCGCCGCCGCTTGTCGAAAGGATTGCAGGTGCAGGCCAATTACCAGTTCGCCAAAGCCTTCAGCTCATCGCGAGTTTCCTTCCGGGCGCCGCGCGTCAATACATTGGATACGAACACCCTGCGCCACGCCGTCAAGTTCAGCTGGGGCTACGAACTCCCCATCGGACGCGGCAAGGCGCTCCTGGGCAACACCGGCGCATTTGTCAACCACCTGGTCGGCGGATGGGAATTCTACGGTACGGGGCGCGTTCAGAGCGGCCAGTTGTTCGATTTCGGCAATGTCAATCTGGTCGGCATGACGAGGGATGACTTGCAGAAGGTGTTCAAACTGCGCTTCGATGACGCGGCCGGTCAAGTCTACATGCTGCCGCAGGACATCATCGACAACACGATCCGGGCCTTCAACGCCAGCGGCACTTCGGCGACCGGTTACAGCACCCGCGGCGTTCCCACCGGACGTTACATCGCGCCCGCCAACGGCCCGAACTGCATTCAGGTCTACAGCGGCCAGTGCGCGCCCCAGAACATCTTCGTCACCGGGCCGAAGTTCGTTCGCTTCGATCTGAGCCTCAAGAAACAGATCAAGCTCAGCGAGCGATACAACTTCGAACTGCGAGCGGAGTTCTTGAACGCCTTCAACAACATCAACTTCTTCAATCCTGGCACCACCGCGACGACAACCCCTTCCAACGAGAGGTTCATGCAGGTGACGTCGGCCTACACGGATCCGTCCAACACTCAGGATCCTGGCGGGCGGTTGGTGCAGATCGTCGCGCGGTTCAACTTCTAAACCTTTTTCCGATCCGGGGGCGCCGCAGCTTCTGGCGCTCCTGCTACTTCCATTCAAAGACCAAAATCAAAGGGGAGCGGCTTCGTCCACTCCCCTTTTTCTTTACATTCATGCGACGTTCAGAAATCAAGAGCGACAGGCGCGATCCAGGGGAGGAGTTTTTGATGGGTATTCAGTGGAAAACAGACCTGGCTGTTGATGACGCGCGAAAATTTTTCTGTCGCTCAATCCCATTGGGTACTGCAGCCCGTATATCTGGAATGTTAAGCTCTGTGAATACCGAACGGGAGGGCTATTCAAAATGGGAGACTATATCGTTCAACCTGGTGACACCCTGAGCAGTATTGCCAGGAAAATGTTGGGTCAGGCGAGCCGATGGCCAGAGATTGCAAGTTTGAACCACATACAAAATCCGAATTCTATTTTCGTAGGGGTGAGATTGAGACTGCCAGCCGTCCGATCAGGATTGCTTGCCCCAGGTCCGCTTTCAGGGCCCGTGGATTTGACCCCCCAGTTCCCTGCGCACATGGCGATGGCTCGCGGCTTCCTCTTTGTCGTGTTTGAACAACTGCCGGAAGTAGGCGGGGGGAAAATCATCCGCAAGGTGGCTGCGATTCCCCGCGACTTTTCGCTCAAGCCAGCGAACCCGCTCGGAAACCTCAGCCTGGCCGAACACGCGCTGAACCTGAATCCCATCCAGAGCCAATTTCTTTCGGCCAGCGATAGGCCCTTTGGAGCGCCGACGATCAACGGGCAACCTCTCATTCTTGATATAGCCAAGATCCAACGAGCCGGGGGGAAAATCTATTCGGTAGCCGAAGTCGTCGCCGATCTGGAGGCGTTCGCCGCACAAAATCCGGCGACGCGCGCTCAGGTGAACACATTGATTTGGACGATTCGGAATGTTGAAGGCGAGGTGTTGATCGAGGGGGGTACTCCCCCTGGCTCGGCCACTAGTCCGAGCGCGGTCCATAATTCCTATATCAAATCGGCAGAAGATCTCTGGGCCGAGTTTCGCGCCAATCGCATGACCAGGGCGCAACTTCAACAAGAGTTGGCGAATCTGGAAAAAGCCTACTCGCATGCCCGCATTCTGGGCCGTGTGGGAAGGGTGTTGACGGTGGTCGGGGTTGTAGTAACGTTAGCGGACCTAACTCAGGCTACGCAGCAATCGATCAATCAGAACTCCTTCCGTCCGATCGGCGCCGAGCTGGTGCGACAGGCTGGTGGATGGGGAATGGCCTTTGCAGGCGCCAAGATTGGATTCGGAGTTGGGGCGCTGTTCGGCATCGAAACCGGTCCTGGGGCGATTCTCACCGGAGCCGTTGGGGCGATTGTTTTCGGCGCCGCTGGTTATTTTGGCGCAGACTGGATAGCTGATCATATTTCCCCGAACTAGGAGAAGCCATGAGTGACCACAATCCAAAATTCTCTGTGCAACCGCCTTGGATCGAGTATCCGGGCAATGAGCCTACGTGGGGAGGGTGGCGACAGGGTTGTAGCGAAGCGTGGCTGGACGATATTTGGTTTCCATTTTGGAGGCAGCTTACCTCGGAAGAAAAAAGCGGCTACTTGAAAGAGTACCCGCCTCCGGACGAAGATTGGCTTCTATATATGACCGAGTATTGGAAATAGTGAGAAAGACGAGTTTCAGCCGGCCAGGGAATCCCTCACATTTGGAGAAAAGCGCCGAGAGATGTCTTCATCTACTAACAGCCAGAGCCAATCGAACAGGCTTCAGAAGTCAAACGCCTCTTTCAGCTTGTCGACGCGCTTCCCAAACTCCGCGCGGATCTCGGCCTTGATCGCCCCCCATGTCGTGGGATGCTCAGGCTGTCCTTCAAAGTAAAACGGGCACGGCGCGGGAGCGACCTCGCGCTGTACTTCGGCCAGATCTGTCGGATCAATCGGATACACGACGCAGGGCGGAGGGGCGTGTTTGGGCGATGTGTAGATCAAACAGGCCGTCGTGTTCTCGTCCTCGTAAAAGAAAGGGCAGCGGAAGACTATCTTGCAGCACATGCCACAGCGATTGCAGCCGCCCCGTTGGTAAGGTTTCCACCGATAGAGAATTCTGTCCGGTAAAATTTTTGCCAGTATCCAGCGCCGCGCGGCGCCGTATGAATGTTTGGTATAAAAGAATCCGATTATTTTGCGGAAGCCTATGTAGGCCTTCTTTCGATAAATTTCCCGCTCGGAAAGCTCCGGTAGGTCGATTGCGAATTGAGCGCCGTCCTTTGACGAGTCCTCCGATCTCTTGACCGTTTCAATCTGCACCAGCCTGATTGGGGGTTTGTTGTCCTGAGCCATTCACCCTCGCTATTGTTATTTAACTATAAATTCCGCCCCCTCTCCTTTACGCTCACTTATTAGCGCAATGCATCATAAAACGCTTTTATAAGACGAAGAAGGAACGGGCAGGTAAACCGACTGATCCTAACATCCGCGCCCAAGAGACGCCAAACTCAGACCCGCCATAAGAACTCTCGCCGCCACGCGCTAGCGGATCGACTCGTTTTACCGAAGAAACAACACGCAAAAAATTTTGCCGGAGGCGGCAAAAAACCTCTTGCAATGGGCATAGTATTGATGTACATTGCGTTTCACAGATAAAACGCGCGGTGATTTATGACGATCTCCGGTCCACTTCGGAGGATGGCGTTCATCTGTTGAGGCGCGATCATTGATTTCCCGTTGTCAGATTTTGAAGAGTCCGTCAGGGATTCAAGTCAGCGCGAACTTTCTCAGAAAATCCGTTCGCGCGCAACCTTTATTGGCCCTTATTGGCCCTTATTGAATTGATTATCTGAAATTTCGTTTTCTCGCCTGAGCCACTTGAACCGCTACCTCAGCCACTGGCGTTATTCCACTGATCCCGACTGCCCGCGTCGGGATCAGTGGTACCCGCCTTTTCGGTTCGGCGCCTGAGCCGTGGCGAGGAAAGTATAGCAATCGCGAATAACACTCTATTTATTCGGAGCAGGGAGTAGTCTGTCTCTTTACGAAGGGCGGTAACGCAAGTAAGCAAGCGGTTGCGGCGAAAAGCCAACCGCTTGCTTACTCGCGGGGTACTGCTAATAACGAACCAAATTGAGGAGGTAATATGAGTAGCGTACATAGCGTACAGGACGCATTCAAATACAATCGGGCCCGTAAGAACGTGATCGTCGGCGGGGCAGTGATTCTGATCTGCATCACGGCTCTTTCCTGTGTATCGTCATTTATGATCTATCGGGCAGGCTTCGGAGATATGCCGTTCATCTTTCAACAGGCGCTGGCGCTCTTTGCAGTCGTCGTTGTCGAGGGCGCGTTTGTGTGGCTGGTATACGGCTTCACGAGGGCGTTTTCATCGGGAATGGAGCGATTGGTCTCCCTGGCGGGGATGGGATTTCTGGTCGTCGTGATGCTGATCAATCTGGTCACCCATTTCATGATGGTAAAGGGCATTCAACTACACCCGTTTCAGATGGAGTGGATAGATTGGGGGGCGGTGACAGTCTTCATCGCGGTGCTGTTGATAGTTCTATTCATCACCTTGGCCGATCCGGTGATTCGACTGATCCGTCTCGAGCTTCGCTACATGGGCAAGCAGCAGGAGAAGATATTGGAGGCGAAGACGGACGGGCTGGACAGCGACAAGATACAGGCCGCGATGGCGGAACGGGCCGATTACGAGGCGGACAAATTGGCGACTCAAATAATAGGATCGGCATACCCGCAACTGCCGCGTCACAATCACGCCAACGCCATAGGCTATGTGCAGGCAATAACGCCAAATGACCCAAAAGGGCAGAGCCGCTGAGCGACAGTATGCCGCGCGAAATCCTCTCGACCAACGCGCCATTGAGCGCGGCAGGCTCAGCGGCGCAACTAGCGCACATAGATGAAGATCATCCCGGCGCTTTCATGCGATCGGCGGAAGCGGATCATGTCAGACCCAAATTCCGCGTAGTCGCGGATGGCGTTCCGGTCATCAAGCCGGTTGTTGAAGGCCACGACTATCGGGTGGCCGCAGGCGCGAGGGACCCCGACGGCGAAGTCCTAGTCAAAGACTGGGCTGAAGACTGGCCCGAAGATCTGTCCGAAGACCAGTTGGATTCGTTCGAGGTGAAGACGGAGGCAAGAATGGATGACGGAGGCTCGAAAGCGTCTTTCCGGGCGGCCGTCGAAAACGGCGATGGCAGGTCGATGGCGAAATCCGCCTCTCTGCATTTTGGCCTCAATCATCCCCCCGGCAAAATGGCCGCAAGCCGCGGCGAGCCCCGCCGCCAAGGTCTCAAGAAACCCAACAGGAAACAGATTGCTCTGGACTGGCCGCCGACTCCACGTGGCTGCGAGTGGAGGCGTTCGGACGAAGGATTGAATCTATGGCGTTGTTGGACGGATTGGAATGAGGACAAAACTAAAAGGATCAAGAAGAGCAGATACGCCGGTCATCTCAGTGATGAGGCCTGGCGGATAATGAAGGAGTACGACCATGAAGCGTTCATCTCGATCGTCGGCGAGCGGCTTCGCAGACACAGCGGGCGTTAACCCGTTTGCCGTTTTCGAAATCATCGCCGACGTCCGCAAGATAAGGAGGCAAGCATCAGCCCCGGAAATCGTCGAGAGCGCAAATCGCATCGAACGGCACGCCGACGGGATGGTCAAAACGATCCTGGGCGCGGCGGACCTGTCGACGATCGGTGTCCCGGATAACTTGATTGAGCAAATAGTCGAAACGCTGCGCGCGTATCGTCAGTAACACAGGAACCGAATCGGAGGTAAAACTATGACTTCAGAACAAGCGTCTTTTCTCCGCGACTTTCTTCTCAACAGGGCAGAAGAGGCGCACATCGTCACGCTGCGCGTCCTCAGATCGATACCCGATTACCATTGTGATTACCGCCCGAATCCCGGCTCGCGTTCCGCGCGCGAGTTGGCGTGGCACATCGTCAGCACCGAGCTTCAGCTCCTTAACGGCATCGCCAACGGCTCGTTTTCGCGGGACGACGGCGAAATGGAATCACCGCCGGATAGCATGTCCAAGCTGGCCGAGTATTACGAGGAACTGTTCGGCAAGAGGCTGGAATCAATCAGAAAGTTGAATGTCAAGAAGCTGACCAACTATCTGTCATTTTACGGCGTCTTCAGATACCCGGCGGTCGTCTATCTGACCTTTCTGCACGACCACACGGTTCATCATCGCGGGCAGTTAAGCTCATACGCGCGCGAGATGGGATCGAAGATTTCAATGCTCAAAGGCCGCAACGGCGACAGCGTCTCGATCAACCAACCGGCGATGAAATACCTGTGGGCCGAGAGAATCTGGTCAGACGCGGCGTTGGCGAACGCGGCTTAATAATAGGAGCGAGAGAGCGAGAGAGCGAGAGAGCGGGGGAGCGAGAGAGCGAGAGAATCACTTATTTTCTCTATCTGGTTCCCTCGCTCCCTCGCTCTCCCTCCTATCCGATCTGCGCGGTGATGACCTGAGCGATTGACTCCGCGTGGTTACGAATCGTGGTTTCGTCCTGACCCTCGACCATCACGCGCGCCAGGTTCTCGGTGCCCGAATATCGCACTATCAGTCGGCCTCTGCCGGCCATCTCCTTTTCGACCTCCTTGATCGCCTCCTTGATCGGCGGGACTGCGTCGAAAGACGGTTTGCTAGAGACGCGCACGTTGATTGTCACTTGCGGATATCGCGTGTAGGCGCTCGCCAGGGCGCCGAGGCTGATGTTTCGTTCGGCGACGACGCGCAGAACTTCGAGGGCCGTGATCATTCCGTCGCCGGCCAGGCTGATTTCAGGAAAGATGATGTGGCCCGATTGCTCGCCGCCGAGGCTGCCGCCGGCTTTGAGCAGTTCATCGAGCACGTACTTATCGCCCACGGCGGTTCGCGCCAGCTTAACGCCTCGATCCGCCAGCGCCAGTTCGAGTCCGAGATTGCTCATCACCGTCGCGACCACTCTGTCGCCGCTGAGGGCGCCCTTCGAGGCCAAGTAATCGGCCATGATAAACAACACCTGGTCGCCGTCCACCAGATCGCCGCGCTCATCGACCATCAGCAGCCGATCGGCGTCGCCGTCGAAAGCCAGACCGAGGTCAGCTTTTTGTTCGATTACGGTCCGCCGCAATTTTTCTGGATGCAGCGAGCCGCAGTCGAGATTGATGTTTCTTCCGTTCGGATCGGCGTTGATCACCACGAGATCGGCGCCGATCGCGGAGAACAATTTCGGCGCAAGCTCATAAGCCGCGCCGTTGGCGCAGTCAATCGCGATCTTCAAGCCTCTCAGGTTCAACTCCGCTCCGACGGCGCCGCGCAGAAAAGCCAGATATTTTTCTCTGAGGCTTGCATCAGTTTCGATCTTATCATCAGAAAACTCCCTGGGAGCGCAGGCATCCCTGTCCGCTTGCTTCGGCCAGTCGGTCAGCCCAGGAGCCCGCGCAGGCATGGATGTCTGCGCTCTCAGGCTCTGTTCGATCGCCAGTTCCGCCTCATCGTCGAGTTTCCGCCCCGACGCCGAGAAGACTTTTATTCCGTTGTCCTCGTATGAATTATGCGAGGCCGAAATGACCACTCCCGCGTCCGCGTCGAGCGCCCGCGTCAGATAAGCGACGCCCGGCGTCGTGATCACACCGGCGAAGCGCAAACCTGCGCGAGCTGACCGCGCGCCGCGCGCGATGGCGGCTTCGATCCACTCCCCTGATTCGCGCGTATCGCGCCCGATGACGAGTTGCGGGACGCGACCTGACCGTCTCGCCAATTCAATCGCCAGCGAACAACCGATTCGCTCGATTGTCGGCTGGTCGAGCGGGTATTGGCCTGCCACACCTCGAATACCATCTGTGCCAAAGAGTTCAGCCATATTATCTTTTCACCTTCACCTCTCTTGGAATGATCTTTCTGATTTCGATATTTGCGGGGAGTTGGACTTGTGGAGTGACGCTGGTCACTTCTGGAGGGAGGCTTGCAGTTTTGACTTCGACGCGCAGATCATCCGGACGCAAGGCTTCGACCGCCGATTTCGGCCCGGAGACTTCAATGAGGACCGTCTTCGTCAATAGCCATCCGGTCGCGCTCTTGTCGATCCACTGGACGGGCGCGTTGGCGAAGCGCCGCACCAAGCGCTCCTCGCCAATTTTAACCGAAAGTTCGATTCGGCCCGGAGTTTTAACTCGCAATGAATCTTGCGGGATGTCGACTTCGACGGAGGTCTGAAAATCAGCGCCGCGCCCATCCAGGCTCACTTTTTCAGTCAAGACGCGCTCCATTTTATCGACAATGGATCGAGGGCCTTCGATTTCGACCTCTCCTGGATAAAGGGCGACGCCGTAAAATTCCCGGCCTTCCGCAACACTCCCGATTAAATTCGCCTCGACTCTCACGCGTTTTGCCACATTCGGCTCGAGTTTGATTCTGATGCTCGGCGGCTCGATCTGCATGACCTTTACATTATCTGGAAGGAGGCTCTCATCCACTTTCAGTTGAACGACTCTTTCGCCCGGCTCCTTGCCGCTCAGGTCGGCAATGACCAGCAGTTGATTAGGAGCCAGGGACCGGACAATGTCACGCGGGCCGCTCAGACGCACGCTCACCGTCTGTTCCGCGTCCCCGACGATTTTGACGCCGGGACTCAGGCCGCGATATTCGATCGGCACACCGACCATCCGCAGATCAATGACCGGTTGCCGCGAAACAATGAAAAGCAGAACAGCCAGCAACAACGAGAGCGATTTCAGTCCTTTGTTTTCGATGCGCGTATGGCGCAATCTGTGAAAGAGTCGCGCAGGATCTCGCCTCTTCATGCCGAGGTTCCCTCCTTGAAGCTCTCCCCGGAGGAGGCGTGGGCAGCCTCGCGCCTGCGCGGTCCGGCCAGGGCGTTGATCTCACGCTCTCGCTCGCGCTCTTCGGCTTCGAGTTCCTCGGACTCGGCGTCGCTACGCCAAGGCTCCATCGCCTGCTGAATCAGACTGCGCAACTTCGGACCGTCGAGGTTCCTCTTCAGCCTCCCTTCTTTCGCGAAGGAGATTACGCCGGTCTCTTCCGAGACGACCACGACGAACGCGTCGCTGTCTTCGGTGACGCCGATCGCGGCGCGGTGGCGCGTACCGAGTTCGCGCGAAATCAATGGGTTTTGCGTCAGTGGCAGAAAGCAGCAGGCCGCCGCGACTCGGTTGTTGCTGATGATCACCGCCCCGTCGTGCAGCGGCGTGTGCGTGTTGAAGATCGTCACGAGCAGGTCATAATTGACCTTGGCGTCGAGCCTGATCCCGCTCTCTATGTAGGTCTTCAACCCGACGTCGCGCTCGAAGACCATCAGCGCCCCGGTCTTTTCCGAAGCCAGCGTGGTGGATGCGAGCACCACTTCGTCATACCATTCCTGCCCGAACGGGTTGCGGCCCCGCTCACGTCCTGCCCCGGGAATGCGGATGTTGGCGCCTAGATGCGTCAGCGCGCCGCGTATCTCGTGCTGAAAAAGAACGATGACCGCGAACCCCAGATAGAGCACGGCGTTGCGCAAGACCCACTGGACCGTAGACAGTCCCAGCCAACTCGAAAGCTCGTATAGAAATCCGACCAGCCCCAGACCGACTGCCATCTGGACAGCGCGAGTCCCGTGCACTAGCCTGAGCAGTTCATAGATCAGGACGGCGACGATGATGACGTCAATCACATCTCTAATACCGACAAATTGCCAAGGCCAGACTGTTTGTGACCACAACTCGAGCACGCTTAAAGCCTCGCGTCAAAATATTATGAAACTCTGCGGGAATTAGGTCTAAGCATAACATAACGCCGCCCCGGTTTGACTGCGTTCGGATGATTTAGTTCGATTTAGTCCTCCAGGCGCCGTTGGCTTACAGTTGTTACGGCGAGAGAGTTTTGCTAGACTCCAGCCGTGCGTCAACCCCCGGCGTCGCGCATAGGCGAGCCGATGTTTAATTCAAGCTCCAAACGTTCATGGAGGTCTTGGGACAGGCTCTGGCGCTACTGACGCAGTTGCCGCTAGTCGCCCCTTAAGCCCGCAAAAAAAAATCGGCTGCTGACGCCACAAACCTTATATCAACACAGCGCCAAGAAAATAGGATCTAGGCCAAGGAAAGGGATAAAGGGATTGAAGATATGAGGAAGCGACATCGCGTCTATCTGACGCTTTCGTTCTTTATCATCCTCACAATTATCGTGGGAACGTCTGTTGGCGGCGCCGCGCATGCCCAACAGCGTAAAAAGTCATCGGCGAAGAAAGCCACATCCATTAAAAAGGGAAAGGCTTTGTCCAAAGTAGCCGTCAAGCGCGGTAAATCATCAGTCCGTTCCGCCAAAATCGCAGCCAAAAAGAGTTCGCGGGGCCGGTCGCAAGTCAGCTCGCTGGGTAAGCGAGGCAAATTGACGCGCGCCGAACGCCGAGCCCTGGCGTCTTCGAGCCGCCGCCGAGCCCGCGCGCGCTACCTGGCCCGTCTTAGGGCGATCCGGGCGCGCGACGCCGGGCTCCGAAACATCACGGCCGGCAACATCCTGAAAGACGACGCCTTAGGAGAGGACCCGGAGATTCGCGCCGCGGCCGTGAAGGCTCTGCAGGGGCGTTCGGGAACAGTGGTTGTGATGGATCCGAACAACGGCCGCGTCTTCACTGTAGTCAACCAACGGATGGCGCTCGGCTCGCCGGTCAAACCCTGCTCGACCGTCAAAATGATCGTCGGATTGGCCGCGCTGCACGAAGGCGTCTTCGACCCGGCCGAGGATGTACGGGTTTCGACGCGCAAGAGCATGAACCTGACCGACGCGGTGGCTCACTCGGACAACTCGGTTTTTCAAGTCTTAGGGCGAATGTTGGGCTACGACCGCGTGATGAAATACGCCTCTGATTTCGGGTTCGGATCGAGGACCGGGATCAACTACAAGGGCGAAAGCGATGGGTTCCTGCCCGACGAGGGTGAACAGGAGACCGGACATATGTGCAGCCACGGTGACGGATTCGGCGTGACCGCGATCCAACTCGCGGCCTTCACCGCCGCGGTCGCCAACGGCGGCGATCTCTATACCCCGCGCGTCGCGCGCAACGCCGAAGACGCCGAGACCTTCGTCGCCGAATTGAAGCGCAAAATAGTGATGGCGCCGGAAGACCGCGAGAGGCTCCTGGCTGGGATGACAGGCGCGGTCAATTACGGCACTGCCAAACTCGCTTATAACCAACTCGGTCAGGTGGCCGGCAAGACCGGTACCTGCACCGGCGCCAGCGATAAGCTCGGGTTATTCACATCGTTTTCGAGCGTCGATGACCCGAGGGTCGTGGTGACTGTCATCACGACCGGGTCTACCGAAGCCGGGCGCCGCGCCGCCGAGATCGCCGGCAGAATCTATGCGGAGATCTCTCCACGTTTCTTTAAAGATAAGGTAACAACGCCTGCGGCCGCTGGAACTGAAATCCCGGAGCCGAAGGCGAGTAATGTTAAGAATTGAGGATTGAGGATCGGGGATGGAGGATGGAAGATCATTATCACTTGATCCTCCATCCTCCATCGTCCATTATCGATCTTCTCAGTTTGAAATCCCTTTGGGAGAGAATTTTCGCAGCGCGCTGGGGAAGATTCTGATCGTGGTCGGCGTGCGGACCTTGCCGTCGACGATGATTTCGCGCGCTGAAATCTCCTGTTCGTAAATATCCTTGTTGGCCGATTTGTCCTGCGTAATCACGGCGCCCTTCAACTCCAGCCCGCCGAAAAGCCCTCGACTACGCGAATACGAAATGATTTGCGATTTAAGCAGGACGTCCGTAGACACGTGCGCGTTACGCCCGACCGGCCCCGCCGAGACGGCGGCGCCGGCGCCGATTTCGAATTTATCCTGCAGCAAACCGTCAAGGCCCGATTTGTTCATGACCAACAGAACGAGGTCCACGGCCTGTCCGCCGATCTGCAAGCCGAAACTGCCGCCGCCGATGGTGAAGTAAGCGGGCGACCCCCACGAGCCTTGCGCTCGGCGGCAACTGATCAACCCCTTGCCATATTGCCCACCGAAGATGAAGCCCCCTTTTTTGACCGAAGGAAAGACGGCGACGCATTGCGCCCGGTCGAGCAGTTCCTGCGGAATCCCCTGGTCGGGAGCCGCCATAATCTCCTGAAAGGCGGCGGCGGCCTTCTGCGCGCGTTCGCGTTCATCGGTTTTGGAACCCTGGCCCGCCAGGCTCTGAATTGAAATGGTGAGGACGAGGAGTGAGGCAAAAACGTTGACAGTTGCTCTTTTCATTAGGCGTCTCCAGTAAAGAATCTGTTGAAGCGAAGAATCGTTCTTAAAAGGCGCGACGATATTTCTATACCTGAGCGCTCATGTTTTTCAAGCGCGCGCAAAATAGCGTAAGATGCGCTCGGGTTAGAATCGGAGCATTCGGCATGAACTCATTCGACTCATTCACACTCGCCCCGATGTCGGCGGGCGACATCATCGATCGCGCGGTCAGGCTCTACGGGCGCAACTTTCTGGCGCTGTTGCGAATCGTGCTCGCGCCCAGCCTGGTCGCCTACGCAGGCTCGATTCTTATGTCAATCGGCTGGCGCAACGCCACTTTGTCGAGAGGCGACGAAAGGATCTTAATCACAGTTTTACTGTTTTTGATCGGCTTTCTGCTTTGGGCCGCCGGCAAAGCGGCCTTCTACGCAGTGCTGGGCGGGTCGTCGCGCTCTCTGGTGGCGCATTTCTTCGACGGGAAACCGATCCTGGCGCGGGACGTCTACCGCGCGACGCGCGAACGCGTCTGGTCCCTCATCGGCGCGACCTTCATAGTAGCGTTGCTGATATTGGGCGCGATGATGATCGCATATTTTTTCGTCGTAACCATCGGGATATTCTTCGCGTTGATGATGGCGACGGTCATCCAGAACGGCTCCGAATGGTTGCAAGGCGCCGCCACAATCACCTTTGCCGTCGTGATCGCGGCGACGCTCGCCGTCTTTTTCCTGCTGATTTACGGTCGCATTGTTTACGTGCCGCAGATCCTGATGGTCGAGGGTAAAGGTGTTTTCGGTTCGATAGGCCGCAGTTTTTCGCTCGCCAGCGGACAACTCCTCCGCATCGCCGCGCTTATCCTCTTTTGGATCTATGTCAGCTGGTCCGTGCTGCTGCTGCTGCTGCTGCTGCTGCTGCTGCTGCTTTTCCCTTTCGGCTATAACTCGGATTTGGTCAACCCATTCAGCGTTGCGCACCCCCCATGGTATGACATCGCCTTGCAAACGGTGACGCAATTGAGCGAGATTCTGCTCATGCCGATCTTCATGATCGGGTGCACGTTGCTTTACCTCGACAGCCGTGTTCGCAAAGAAGGCTTCGACGTCGAGTTACTGGCCAATCGAACACTCGCCCAGCCGCCGGAGCCGCCGCCTCTCTATCCTTCAAGGCCTGAGTTGGCGCCGCCTGAGTTGGCGCCGCCTGAGTTGGCGCGTGAGTGGACGCTCGCGCCCCAACGACTCAACTCGTTTTCGACCTCTATCCTCGGACTCGACGATTACATCCCCGCGCCAGCCGATCCGGTTCCGGCGCCGGATGCGCAGTTTGCGCTTGAAGATAATTGGAAGATCTGCCAAGGGTGCGGCGCCGAAACGAATGTCGAGGATCGTTTCTGCAGGCTATGCGGCTCGGCCTTCGAACAAGCTTACAGTCAGTAGATCACGAAATGGACGAAGAATTACATTTTCCATTTGTCATTTGAGATTTGATATTGGTCATTGCGGAAGACGATCTCGATTCAATCCTCGAAGAACATTGGGCGATTTCCGAGCAATGGCAAATGTCATATCTCAAATGGAAAATGGGATATGCTTTTGTTTTCAATTTCAAATGCGCTCACGGCTGAATCAATTCTATTTCGCAATCGCGTTTCTCTTTTCTATATGCGCCCTGCCCGTATCGGTTCAGGGGCGCTCGACCGTCGGCGATTACGCGGATCGGCTCGCCCAGGCGGAGCGGATCGTGAATGAAGCGCGCGAACGGAATAGTCCTCCCTCGAAGTTGGCGCCCATGATGGGCGAGGTCGAGCGACTGCTGCCCGCGGGCGAAGAGGTTGAATTCAATGGCGAAACCATCCGCGTTAACAACGCCTGGTTGCACGAAGCAGTGAATAACATCGTGAAGAATGCGGAAGGCGACGCCGAACGGCGCCTATCAATGTTGGGCGAAATCTCGGCCCGTCTGGCCAGACTTCGAGAGAGCGTAAAAGCGGCTCGAACAGCGGAAGATCAGGCATTGCAGGATCAGCGCGCCAGGATCGACAACATTCTCGCCCGCCCGGAATACCAGCCTGTTGAAAAGCGTGAATCGATGATAGCTCGATGGATCGGGCGAATAGAGGACCTCGTTATTCGCCTGATGATAATACTGTTCGGCGGGTCTTCCGCGCGCGCGCCACGGACGGGCGGCGGCGGATTGTACATGGTATTACGGACGCTGATCTTTCTGATTGCTATGGCGGCTCTGATTTTCGGGGCGGTGAAACTCGCGCGACGTTTTCAGGCTCGCTCAAAGCCGGAGGAAGAAGCGGAGACGCGGGAGGCTCTTGGTGAGGAGATCGCGGAAGACGCAACAGCCGCCGATCTGTTCGCGATGGCCTCCGAGCTGGCGCGACAGGGCGAATATCGTAAAGCGATCCGCCGGGCATATATCGCGTTGCTTTGCGACTTCGACCAACGCGGCAAGCTGCGCCTTGGCCGCTCGAAGACAAATCGCGATTACCTTGACGCGATGCGCTCGGAGCAGCGGATATATCCCACGTTCTCCGTCATGACCCTTGCCTTCGAACGCGCATGGTACGGACAGGAGCGCGCCACGGAAGAGGAGTTCCAGAACTTTGTCACGCTCTATCAGGAGGCGATCAAATAGACATCCATGCGTCGTTATTTTGCAAGCGCCATTACGGTAATCATCGTGATCTTCGCGCTCATCGCGATGAGCGTGGCAGGCGACATCAAGTTCGACCGGCCCTCAGAGAATGAGTTCGAGCCGAATCGCTCCACATACAATTCAGGCCCGACCGGTACGCGCGCGTTCTACCAGTTCCTCGAAGAATCGGGAACGCCTGTGGCGCGGTGGAGAGGCCGTTATTCGCAGCTTCACGCCGAGGCCAAAGACTCGATACTGGTCATCATCGGCCCGTTTTTATCCGGCCAGACGATCTCCGATGATGAGACCGGCGCGCTGCAAGGTTGGATTTCGACTGGCGGGCGAGCGTTGATCATCAGCCGAGTTCCCATTGAACAGTTCGGAGACCCGTCGATCCGCGCGAAAGCGCCTGACAAATCGCCTGCGCGGGACGCGACGCCAGAGCAATTCATTTATGAAGATAGTGACCAATTAATCGCGCAACCGACTGAACTGACACGAAAGGTTCGCGGCCTTGCGCTCTCCAACTTAGCGTCGCGACTGAGTTTTCATCCTCGAGATGGGAAAGGCGCCGCAGAGGGGGCTAATGCGGCAGGCGACGCAGAGGCGCCCGCCGATCGGAGCGCCATAAAAGACAAGGATGAAGAATATTCGGCGCCAACTCTCTACGCCCCGGTAATTCACCTTGGAGACAAAGACGGCGCGGCGCTCGCGGACTTCAGCTACGGCGCAGGGCGCGTCATCTTTCTTTCCGATCCGTACGTGGTTGCCAACAACGGCATAGCCCGCGGAGGGAATCTGACGCTGGCGATGAACATCCTGGGTTCGATGGGCGCGCCGGATCGCCGGATTCTTTTCGACGAATTCCACCACGGCTATCATAACGATGGCAATCCACTGGTCAATTACTTTCGCGGCACGCCCGCGCCATGGTTGCTTCTACAGGGGCTTGCCTTGAGTCTACTGATCATCTACGCCTGCGGACGGCGTTTCGCCCGACCTCTGCCTTTGCCTCAGGTCGATCGCCACTCTCCTCTGGAATTCGTCGGCTCAATGGCCAACTTGCAACAGGCGGCTCGGGCGCACGAACTGGCGCTGGAGAACATTTACCCGCGATTCAAAGCCAGCCTTTGCCGCAGGCTCGGCCTTTCATCGCGCGCATCCAGGGATGAGATCATCGCGCGCGCGCGCCGGCGCCGATTCCCGATTTCCGAGATTGAATTGCGTCAGACCTTGAGCGATGCGGAGATGACTCTGGCGGGAGAATCTATCGACGACGCGCGCCTTCTCACCATGGTGTCGAGGATGCGGCGCATCATTTCGCAAACAGCGCCGCGCGTGTAAGCAAGAGCGGCGCCAACAGCGCCGCGAGCGATCCTGTTAGACCTTCTCACCGCGAGCGCGCATATCGGAGAGGACCTTCTCGATTCCAAGCTTATCGATGGTCTTGATCCCCCGAGGCGTCACGCGCAGTCGCACCCAGCGGCCTTCGCCCGGAACCCAGAAACGATGCCACTGCAAGTTCGGATCGAAGCGGCGTTTCGTTTTATTGTTGGCGTGTGAGACATTGTTACCAAACATCGGTTTCTTGCCGGTCACCTGACATTTCTTGGCCATAAATGATCTATACTCCTCAAAAAATCGCTGGGGCGCCGGCCCGTCATTGCCTGCTTCCTTTGGTCAGCCGGCATTGCCGGAACACAGCAGGCTAAGGATGCCTGGGCTCCCAGCTTATTGCGAAGCGCGGGACTATACCACAAGCTCCGCTTCAAGGCGAGGGGCCGCGCGCTTGACAGCTTCCCCCGCGAAATTGTTTGATAAGACGTGCCCTCGAAAGATTGTCGCCCGGAAGATTTTGGGGGGCACGAGCGCCAATGAATCGCTATCGATTGTTAATCGTCGCGCTCCTGATTATCGCACTGAGCTTGCTCTATGTGCATGGCCAGGTTCATGGGTACGACGACCGGATCATAACTGACATAAACAGTTTGGACACTCGCGACTGGCCGGCGCCGCGCGTGGCCGTCGTATTCGGCGCGAGCATTTACAGCAACGGCGATCTCTCACCGATTCTCGCAGACCGCGTCAAAACGGCGATAGAGCTTTACAACGCTCACAAAGTGGATCGTATCCTCGTCTCCGGTGACGCCCGCCACCGAAGTTACAACGAACCGAAAGCGATGTACGAGTATCTTATCAGTCACGCCATCGCGCCGAAAGACGTGGTCGTTGACATCTCAGGGCGCTCGACATACGAGACCTGCTTGCGCGCTAAAGAGGTTTTCGGCCTCAAACGGGCGGTACTGGTTTCACAGGGTTTCCATTTGTCTCGCGCGCTCTATATCGCCAACCGACTGGGCCTGGACGCCGTCGGCATGGCCGGGGATATGAAAACTGGGCAGGAGATCGATTACCAGGGCGTGCGCGAATGGGCGGCGGAGTTGAAAGCGTACCTCAATCTTCATTTTGTCCCGCCAACCGCTTCACTGGAAGACGGAAAAGTGATCAATTGAACTGATCTTCTTGACTACCAAGAGGGCCTCGCCCATAATGCCTGCGTCATAAATCTTGTTTATCAAATTTCCCATAAGATTTCCGCCGAACAGCGGTGAAACTTATGCCAAAACATCTGCTCGACAGGCTCATCATAAATCGGACTTGCGATAGATTGGCGCGCGCTTCGCGCCGATCAGCTTGGCCTTTCTCTTTTATATTCGGCTTTAGCTTCGGATTTTATTTCTACTTTAGCCGCGGCTTTAGCTACGGGAGAGGGGCCATAAGTTCGTTGGCTTGATCGAGAGCGAACGGAGCGCCTGAAGAAAGGCCCCTCATTCAAATCGAGTGAGGGGCCTTTTGATTTAGCCGCGCAACAATCGCGCGCGGTTCTGTTAAGGAGTTGTATCGAATGATTAGAACAAAGGAAGCGAATGAGATTACGAACCCGCGCGTCGCGTTTCAAGGCGAACCCGGAGCGTTCAGTGGCGAGGCGGCGCGAAAACTGCTCGGCCACGAGGTCGAGCTTATTCCTTGCGAAACCTTTGAAAAGATGTTCGCCGAGGTCGAAGACGGTTCAAGCGATTATTGCCTGGCGCCGATCGAAAATTCGCTCTTCGGTTCGGTTCATCAAAATTACGACCTGCTGCTCAAACACAGTCTGAGGATCGTTGGCGAAACCAATCTGCGAATCATTCATAACCTGATCGCCGCGCCGGGAACGAGACTCGACGACGTGAAGCGCGTCTATTCGCATCCGGTGGCGCTGGGGCAGTGTAGAAGGTTCCTCACCGGGCGACCCGAGATTCGGCCGGTCGCCGCTTACGACACGGCGGGCAGCGTCAAGATGATTATGGAGAGTCGTGAGTCCGGGGCGGCGGCGATCGCCAGCGCGGCGGCGGCTGAAGTTTACGGCGCTCTGATCCTGGTCCCCGGCATTGAAGACGACCAGGCGAACTTCACTCGATTTTTGCTGCTCGCGCGTGAAGACGCTTGCGACGAGCCGCCGCCCGGCGCAGACAAGACATCGATCGTGTTCTCGCTCGAAAACCGCATGGGATCGCTTTATCGCGCGATGGCTGTGTTCGCGCTGCGCGATATTGATTTGGTGAAGATCGAATCGCGTCCGCTGATCGGTCGCCCCTGGGAATACAGCTTCTACCTGGATTTCATCGGCGCACAGACCGAGCCTCGCGTCCGTAACGCGATGGCTCACCTGCGAGAATTCGCCACGAGCGTCAAAATTTTAGGATGTTACAAATCGGGAGTGGGGAATGGGGAATGGGGAATGGGGAGCTAAGCAAGTATCTTCTTTTCCCCTATTCCCTATTCCCCATTCCCCATTGCCAATATTATCGGAGGAACTTTAAAAATGATTGTAGCAATGCAAGCGGGAGCCGCAGAGGGCCAGATCAATCACATCTGTGACCGCATTCGCGAGTTCGGATATACGCCTCACGTAATTCGCGGGACAGAAAGAACCGTCATTGCCGCTATAGGGCCTGGCGACAAAAAAGAGCACATTGAGAGCCTGAAATCAGCCGACGGAGTCGAAGACGCCTTTCCGATCCTGCAACCCTTTAAACTTGTCAGTAAAGAAGTTAAGAAGCAAAGGAGCGTGATTCGAGTTGGAGACGTGGTCATCGGCGACGGTGGCTTCGTTGTAATGGCGGGACCGTGTTCGGTAGAAGGTCACGAACAACTGATGTCGACCGCCGAGTCCGTGGCGGCCTCCGGCGCCAGGATTCTTCGCGGCGGAGCCTACAAGCCTCGCACTTCGCCCTATGATTTCCAGGGACTCGCCGAAGAAGGGCTGAAGCTCCTGGCCGAAGCCCGCAAACGCACAGGATTGAAAGTCATTACCGAGGTTCTCGATACCGAGGATGTCGAACTGGTGGCGGAGTACGCTGACATACTGCAGATCGGCGCGCGCAATATGCAAAATTTCGCGCTGCTCAAAAAGCTGGGCGAGGTCTCGAGGCCGGTCATGCTGAAGCGCGGATTGTCGGCGACAATCAAAGAATTCCTGCTCTCGGCGGAATACATCGTGACGCATGGCAATCCGAACGTGATGTTATGCGAGCGTGGCATTCGCACGTTCGAAACAGCCACACGCAACACTCTGGACATTGCGGCTGTCCCGCTGCTGAACGAATTGACTTACCTTCCCGTGATCATCGATCCGAGCCACGCCACTGGTAAACGCAGTCTGGTTCGTCCACTGGCAAAGGCTGCAGTCGCCGTCGGCGCCGATGGTTTGATGGCCGAAGTCCATCCCCGCCCTGAAGAAGCATGGTCGGACGGGCCTCAATCGCTGAGGTTTGAAGAATTCGCCTCGATGATGCGCGAAATCGAGCCTTACATTGGGCTGCGCAGAGGGTCGAAGATCGAGGATTGAGGATTGAGGATCGAAGATCGCGACCGGCGCGCCTTAGGCGATCCTCTATCCTCAACCTTCTATCTTCGATACCAGATTATCTTCTTGCCGAGCGCCTATCGCCGTGACACAATGCCGCGCTAGCGTGGGAACGCCACATGATCACTTTGGTCGAAAAGAATTGAAAACAAGCGGCTATTGCCAATTCACTGACAGTCGGACAAATATGAATGTTAAAAAAACTGCCCTGATCATATGCAACGACGGTAAGGAATACTGGATAACCCAGAAGCAATTCTGGAGCATGGTGCGGGAAGGCGTGGTTGTCCAAACCGGCAATCATCCGTTGACCGGACGCTTCCGAGGCCGGGATGATCAATTGCTGATCACGATTCAGCACACGGTGCTCAACAAGGCGACCCCGAATCATACGGGAGAAGTGTTGCGCATCATCCGATTGCGGAAGAATAAGGGATGAAAAAAGGGATTGAGCAGGCTCATTGCTGTCAATCCCTAAAAACCACAGAAAAACTCTTGCCAATGGCCTTTATGACATTTCAATGCCAACCGCGCGTAAGGCGTTAAGCGTGCTTGGTTTTGATTCCGTCAGCTTCATCTGGCCGTCGCAAACAATGGCCAGAGGACGTCCGTTATGCTTCTTATGGGGAGTAGAGTCAGCGTTAATCTGCTCACCGGTAGTCAAAAGCCACATATCGGTCAGCCATTCATGAATTACTGAATTGACCTTCTCCTGTAACTCGGGATGCTCAACGGACATGGCCTTATCTTCAATCGCCAGATCATCACTCTTGGCGTTGTTTACGGCGATCACTTCATCAGTTCCCGCCGCCAGAGCTAAATCGCCAGTCTTTTTGATCATTGTCGTCCGTTCCTCTCTTTTCAAAGTCCGATTCGGTAAATTTCTTAATCTTTTCCTTCTGTAATGCGCGTTCAGACGCAACATGAATGCCATAAGTTGCTTTGGAGCG
Source organism: Blastocatellia bacterium (assembly GCA_035714085.1). Classification (GTDB taxonomy): domain Bacteria; phylum Acidobacteriota; class Blastocatellia; order RBC074; family RBC074; genus JAJVID01. The sequence goes on along the minus strand of DASTMP010000180.1, from coordinate 15,354 downwards.
CCATAATCTGTAAATCTCTTTAAGATATGTGAACGATCCAACGACGGAACGAAAGATAATCAACCCCCTTGCAAAGGGATACTGATCTATTTGCCTACTAGGTGTTCGAAAGGCAATTCTAAAGCGTAATCAGAACGTTCAAAGGCAGATTGAAATATTTACCCGGTTCGGCCTCCAAAGTGTGCCATTTTGGGATATCCACGTCAACAATTGGAGACAATGGTTTACTTGCTATTCTCTGGTATCATTGAGCGCATGCGAAACGTCATCACCGCCCTGGCGAAGCGCCTGTTATTTGTGGCGCCAGTAGTATGGGCCGTAGTCACACTCGTATTTCTGTTAATTCATATCGTTCCCGGCGATCCAGTGCGGAACGCGCTCGGCGACAACGCGACCGAACAGCAAGTCAATGAGTTGAAGCATAAGCTCGGTATGGACCAGCCGCTCTCCCGGCAATACGTCAATTACTGGCGCGGAGTTCTGCAAGGCGATCTCGGCGTGAGTTTGATCAATCCTTCTGACCACGTCCTCGAAAAAATCATGGGACGTTATCCGGCGACGATCGAACTGGCTCTGGCCGGACTCGCCTTCGCAATCCTCGTCGCCCTCCCGCTCGGCGTTACGGCGGGCACGAACCAGGGCAAAGCGCCGGACAACATCGCGTCCGTCGCGGCGTTGCTCGGCATCAGCGCGCCCGGATTCGTGCTCGGGCCGTTGATGATTTACCTGTTCGCTATCAAGCTCAATCTCTTGCCTGTTTCGGGCCGATTCGGACCGGAGTACCTGATCCTGCCCGCGATCACGATGGGGGCGCCGCTGGCGGCGTTCCTGACCCGCATGGTACGTTCGAGTGTGATCGAGGAGTTGGGCGAAGATTACGTGAGGACAGCTCGCGCGAAGGGGTTGAACGAGCGACAGGTGATTTATAAGCACGTCATGAAAAACGGGTTGATCCCGGTTGTCACGGTAATCGGATTGCAATTCGGCGTGCTGCTGGCCGGCGCCATTATCACCGAAGTAATCTTCAGTTGGCCGGGCATCGGGCGTTTGACAGTTGAAGCCATCAATTCGCGCGATTATCCGATGGTTCAAGGCTGCATCCTGATGATCGCGATCACATACATCGTAGCCAATTTTCTTACGGATTTCGCATATCGGCTGCTCGATCCCAGAATCAAGGTCGAATAGTTATATGAATCGTCTAGGTAAAGTCGGCTTGGTCATCATTTCCGTCTTCCTCTTCGTCGCGGTCTTTGCCCCATTGCTCGCGCCTTTCGATCCGCGCGAGCAAACCCGGCTCGAGAGCGGCCTGCCGACCGAAGAGCGGCTGAAGCCCACACGCGAATACTTCTTCGGGCGCGATGATCTGGGACGCGACGTCCTGTCGCGGGTGATTTATGGCGCGCGGATTTCGATGCGGGTCGGGGTGTCGGTGGTCTTGATCTCGACTGTCATCGGAACGATCATCGGCGCGATATCTGGCTATTACGGCGGATGGGTGGATCGCTTCCTCTCCGGTTTTCTGTTCAACGTTTTTCTTCCCTTCCCGAGCATTCTGCTGGCCATCGCGATGGTCGCGTTTCTCGGCCCTAGTCTGAACAACCTGATCCTCGCGCTATCGGTGATCGGCTGGGTGGGATACGCGCGACTGATGCGTGGGCAGGCGCTAAAAGTACGCGAACTCGATTTCGCCACGGCGGCGCGAGCGCTGGGCGCAAGCGATCTCAGGGTCATCGTTCTCCATATTCTACCTAACGCGATCCAGCCGATGATCGTGCAGGCGAGCTTGGGGATGGCTGGCGCCGTCCTCGCGGAAGCGAGCTTGAGTTTTCTGGGACTCGGCGTGCCGCCTCCCGCCCCGAGTTGGGGAGTGATGCTCAACGACGCGCGCAGTTTCTTGCGCGTCGCGCCGCACCTGCTCATCTTTCCCGGACTCGCGGTGATGCTCACGGTAATGGCTTTCAACTTCGTCGGCGACGGCCTGCGAGAATGGCTCGATCCGAAGCAGAAACGGCAGTGAGGCAGGCGACAAGGCGACGGGGCGACGAGGCGACAAGGAGAATGGGACAGAAAGCGGCGCTCTTCTCCCATTCGCTCCGTCGCTCCCTCCTTCTTTGTGGCTAATCTGATTGGTTGACGGTCATTCGACGCGCGGATACACTTTCTGTTCCAATTTCACTCCCAGGAAATCACGATTATGCGATTCTCGAAACCACTCTCACTCGTCTCTTGCAGTCTTCTGTTGATCGGCGTTCTGGCCCCGCTCGCCGTCCCGCAAAAGAAAGACAGCGACAAAAATGACGCGCAGCAAAAAAAAGACAAGGACAAGGATAAGGATAAGGACAAGGATAAGAATCCTCCTGTCCCCGCGGTCATTCCGCCGACGCCTTACAGCAACGTTCGCCGCGACAACTTGCTCAACGGGTTGCAGATCATTACGCTCGAACGCGCCAGTGACGCGAATGTGAAATGCGACCTGATTATTCGAGCCGGCGCTATGTTTGATCTAGCGGGTAAAACCGGACTGGCGGCCCTCACCCAGGAGACGCTGCTCGCCGTCAATCCGCAGTTGAAAGAAGAAATCGAATCGCTGCAGGCGAAGATCGATTGGGGATTGAACTGGGATACGACATGGTTTCACATCGAAACTCCGGCGAGCAATTTCGACGCCGTCTTTGAAATTCTGGCGCGCCTGCTGGTCGTCGAAAACGTCCGGCCTGACGCCTTCAAACGCGCGCATCAGGAGCTACTGGAGAAAGTAAAATCTATCAAGCCGACTCAGGCTGAACATGCCGACGAAGCCTTCTTCAATGCAGTCTACGGCGATCATCCTTACGGCCATCACGTAGACGGCGGCGAAGGCTCCGTGTCTGGAATTAAGCAAGCCGACGTCTATGATTTTCTCAAACGCTTTTACATTGCGAACAACGTTTCGATCATCGTGGTCGGAAACATCACGCACGACCGGGCAATGAGGCCGTTTAAAGCCTTCTTCGGCGGATGGGCAAAGGGCCAGATCATCCCGGCCACCTTCCGGCAGCCGGCGCAGATCGTCAATTTGAAATTGGTCAAAGTCGAGGTTCCCGACGCGCCAAACGTCGAATTGCGCGGAGGGATGATCGGATTCAGAAGCGCCGACCCGGATTTTCTCGGCGCCGAAGCGCTGGCCAGGATTTTGAACGCGAGGCTGAAACGCGAAGCTGAATCAATCGGAGGAAGTTTCACGGCCCAGTCGCCGCGCCGCCTCTTGTCGGGACCGTTCTACTTCTCGGCGACAATTCCCGCCGACCAGGCGTCCGCGTTCTCACGGAAAGCGACCGAGAGTTTTGCGTCGCTCGTCACGACCGCTGTTTCATCCGAAGAGCTTGCGGCCGCGAAATCGGGCCTGGCGGAAGAGCATGCCGCGCGTTCGGTCGAAGACTACCTGCGCGAAATTGAGATCTTCAGGTCGCCGAAAAATTATCCGCTGACCGTCAAAGAGTCCATTGAAAAGATCACCGCCGCCGACGTGCAGCGCATTGCAAAGCGCCTCTTCGACGCCAATGCGATAACCGTCGTGGCGCTTGGACGGGTCAACGAAAATTTCAAATCGAATCCGTAACGCTCGCGGTCCGATCATTTTCGGCGCCCGAAAAGAATGAGCGAGATGTGAGTCAGCATGCATCCAATTTGAGATCTGAGATATGAAGTCCACGTATGCCCTTACCTGTTGAACAAATCGAGATCGAGACATCGCGCGTCGCAACGCCCAGCCCAGAGTTGAACGCGCCCGGCAAAGCCCGGGCGGTGCGCGCTATGTTCGCCGAGATCGCGCCCAGTTACGACAGGCTCAACCACTTGCTCTCGATCAATGTCGACAGGCTCTGGCGGCGCTTTACGGTTAAAAAGCTGAAGGACGCGCTCTCGCGTCCGGACGCGATTGCGCTCGATTTGTGCTGCGGCGCCGCCAATCTGACGCTCGAACTGGAAAAATACGCGCGCGTCGTCGGCTGCGACTTTTGCCACCCGATGCTCGTCATCGGAAATGATAAGATCAAGACCAAACATGTCCGGCGCGCCTTCCTCGCCGAGGGGGACGCGTTGCGACTGCCTTTCGCCGATCACAGTTTCGACGTCGTGACCATCGCTTTCGGTTTGCGAAACCTGGAACACGTCGAAGGTGGGTTGGCGGAGATTTTGCGCGTGCTCAAACCGGGCGGACGCGCGGCGGCGCTGGAATTTTCGCGCCCCGTGATCCCGGTCTTCCGCCAGGCTTTTGAGTTTTACTTTCATAACATTCTTCCCCACATTGGTTCTCTTTTTTCAGGCTCCGACGGCGCGTATCGCTATCTGCCCGCGTCGACGCGCGCGTTTCCCGACCAGAAGAGGTTGGCCGAGATGATGCGTGAAATCGGGTATGCGAACGTGCGTTACCATAATTTGACCGGCGGCGTCGCCGCGTTGCATCTTGGCGAACGAATGTGAAAGCGAAGGCACAGTTATGATCGAACCGATCAAGTTTTTTACCGGGAAATTCAACATCTCCATTTCAGACATCGAATCCTTGCTCGGCGTCGCGTTGTCGCGGGGGGGCGATTACGCTGACCTGTACTTTGAATACACGACGCTCAACTCACTGAACCTTGAAGAACAGATCGTCAAATCGGCCAATCGCGCGGCGCGGCAAGGCGTCGGCGTGCGGGTGATTTCAGGCGAAAAGACGGGCTACGCTTACTGCGACGAGATTGACGTCGCCGCGATACGCAAGGCCGCCCTGACCGCGGCGCACATCGCGCAGAGCAGGTCCGGCGTCGGCCCGGTCAACGTTTCATCGAGCCGTTCCCCGCATGATCTTTATCCCGTTGCGCAATTAATCGACGACGAGCCGCTGCCCGGCAAGATCGAACTGCTCAATCGAATTGACCGGAAGTCGCGCGCGTTCGACCGGCGAATCCGCGAGTCGCAGGTGAGCCTCGCGGACGAATTCAAGGTCGTTCTGATCGCTACTTCCGAAGGCAAGTTGATCGGCGACACGCAGCCGCTGGCGCGAATGCGCGTGATGTGCATCGCCGATGACGACGGCAACTTGCAATCCGGCGTTTCAGGTGGGGGCGGGCGCGTCGGGATGGATTTCTTCAGCGACCAACTGCTCGATCATTACGCCGACGAGGCCGCGCGCCAGGCGATTGTTCAATTGGAAGCGCAGGATGCGCCCGCAGGTTCGATGGAGGTCGTGCTGGGACCGGGGTGGCCCGGCGTGCTGCTGCACGAAGCGGTCGGGCACGGTCTCGAAGCCGATTTCAACCGCAAAGGCATGTCGGCCTTTTCCGGCCTGATCGGTCAAAAGGTCGCGAGCGAACTCTGCACCGTGGTGGACGACGGCGTGATTCCGAACCGTCGCGGCTCGCTCAATATAGACGACGAAGGCAATCCGACTTCGCAGACCGTGCTGATCGAAAACGGCGTCTTGCGAGGCTATTTGCAGGACAAGCTGAGTTCGCGGCTGACCAGGGCGAGCTTGACTGGCAACGGGCGGCGCGAGAGCTACCGCCACATGCCCATGCCCCGAATGACCAACACTTACCTGCTCAACGGCGCGAGCGCTTCCGACGATATAATTCGTTCGGTCAAACGCGGTCTATACGCCGTGCAATTCGGCGGCGGCCAGGTCGACATCACCAACGGCAAATTCGTTTTCAGCGCGACCGAGGCCTACCTGATCGAAGACGGCAAGGTCACTGCTCCGGTCAAAGGCGCCACCCTCATCGGCAACGGCCCTGACGCCTTGACGAAAGTTACGGCGGTGGCCAACGACCTCGCGCTGGATGAGGGCGTGGGCACTTGCGGCAAAGACGGGCAATCCGTCCCGGTCTGCGTTGGCTTGCCGACGATCAAAATTTCGGAGATGACCGTCGGAGGCACGAAGTGATTACAACAGAGCTGCTTTCCGACATCGTCAATCAGGCCGTCAAGCACGGAGCGACCGAAGTCGAAGCCGTCGGCGTCGAGTCTACGGAGTTCCACGTCGAGGTCCGGCTCGGCGAGGTTGAGAAGCTGCAGGAAGCGGCCTCTCGCGGCATAGGGTTGCGCGTGCTTTTCCATAACCGCCAGGCGTCAAGCTCCACCTCCGACGTCAGCCCCCAGGCGATTAATGAAATGATCTCTTCCGCTGTAGAGATGGCGAAGCTGACTTCTGTAGACGAAGCCGCGGCGCTCCCCTACGGCGACGAACTTGCGCTCGAAATCGCCGACCTCGGCTTGTACGACCCGGGCGTAAGCGAATTGACGACCGAGCGCAAAATCGAAATGGCTCGCTCCGCCGAAGAGGCCGCGCGCGGCGCTGACCCGCGAATCGCGAATTCGGAAGGCTCGGCCTGTTCGACAACCGAGAGCAAAACGATCCTGGTCACCAGCGCAAGATTCGCGGGCGAATACCGGGGCACGACCTGCGCCTTGACGGTCGCGCCAATCGCGAAAGAAGGCGGTCAGATGCAGGTCGCGGCATGGGGAGATCGGCAACGCGCGCTCGCGTCGCTCGATTCGCCTGAGGCTCTGGGACGGGAAGCCGCGAGGCGGGCTTTGCGAAAGCTCAACGCCCGCAAAGTCATGACTCAGGAGGCGCCGATAGTCTTTGAATCGAGCGCGGCGGAGGAATTGCTTGGCGACTTTTTCGTGGCGGTTGACGGCTATTCGATCTTTCGACGCGCGTCTTTTCTGGTGGGTCGCCTCGGCGAAACGGTCGCCGCGCCTGCGCTGACAGTCATTGACGACGGGGGGATGCGCGGCGCAGTCGGATCGCGCCCCTTCGACGGCGAGGGCTTGGCGACGCGGCGAACGGTGGTTGTAGAGAATGGAGTTTTGAAAAACTATCTGCTCAACACATACACTGCGCGCAAACTCGGGCTGCGCTCAACGGCGAGCGCCATGCGCGCTTTAACTGGCGCGCCGGTGGTCGGTTTCAGCAACTTTTTCATCGCTCCCGGAGTCTATACGGCGGACGAAATTATCGCTTCGGTCAAAAACGGTTTCTACGTGACCGATATGATCGGCTTCGGCTTCAACGCGGTCACCGGCGACTTCTCGCGCGGCGCTTCCGGCTGGTGGATTGAGGACGGCAAGCTGGCCTTCCCGGTCGAAGAGGTCACCGTCGCCGGTAATTTCCGCGAAATGCTGCGCGGAGTCGAGATGGTCGGCAATGACCTGCGGTTCCGCGGCCGCACGGCCGCGCCGACAATCAAAATCGATCGAATGATGGTCAGCGGAGAGTGACCGTAACGCTCTCTTCCGACGACGATCCAAGACTCAACTAGGGATTTCAACATATGGATAACGATACTCAATTGGCCGTTTTCGAGAACGATGACGAGAACAATAATGGCTTTGGCGTCGACCAGCATCGCCCTCGAGCGCTTCTGGTCGCGTTCGCAATCGCGGCTCTCATGTTGGCGATATTGATCGTCGCGCTGGTCATGACCAAGCCGTCCGCGGACAGAGAGGCCGAAAATATTGTTCGGGCCGGCTCGCCGGAATTCGACGCTTACAAGGATAAGGTCCGGTTGGAAGTCGATCCCGAGGACAAGATGGTCTATGACAATTGGATAGGAATGTGGCAACTCCAGGCGAAGGCTAAGCTGAGCAACCTCGGCGACCGCGATTTGCTAGGCGTAGAGGTGATCGGGAAGATGATTGACCATGAAGACAAGGTCATTGCTCAGGCCGTCAAGATGCCGATTCCGCGCGTCCAACGGGGACCGCTCAAGCCTGGCGAGTCGACGACTATAGCGGTTAAAGTCGACGCTCCACAAAAAATCACCGAAGCCGATGTAAAGGACATTACGATAGAGCTGCGGGGATTGCGGTTCCGGTAGGTATGTTCCGGGTTGCCGCCGGTTGCTGAAGGGCGCTGCAGCCGAGCAACACCAGCGCTATCCAGACCAAATCAGACAGTAACAAGTGTACAAGCTGCAACCAGGTCGGCGCGTGCAGCAGCAGATTGACCGCGCCAGCGCCGAGTTGGACTAGCACCAGCGCGATCAAGGCGTTCGACCATTTCTTGACGCCGGCGCCGGGACGGCGCGAGCGAGCGAAGAAAGCCGTCATGATCAAAAGCCCGCCCACTCCGATTGCGATGAGGGGGTGAAAGAATCGCAATCGGATCAGAACGTGCGCCGTCGGCGACAGATCTTGCTTTAAACCTTCGGCCAGTGATGTGACCGGAAAGAGCGTCGCGCCCAGCGCAGAGACAGCCCCACTTACGCCCAGGATCAAAGTCGCCATAATTGCGGCGGCGAAGACCCAGTTGATCGAAGCTTGCCCGCGAATGTCGAATCGCCCGCCCGTCGTCGCCGTCCAGGCTATAATCGCCAATGTTCCCACCAAAAGGAAGGTGTTGATCAGATGCCCCGACATCCACAGCGCCCGCGCGATGGATTTGTTTTCGGCGACCATCTCGAAAAGCACCAGGCCGGCGCCGATCGCGGCCTCCATCACCATGAAAAACATCGCGGCCGCCGCGTAGCGTCTCAATCGGTGTTTGGGAGCATAGGCGCGGAAGGCCCATACGAGCGCTCCCGCGACCAGCAGCAACGCCAACCCGCTCGACACGCGGTGGGAAAATTCGACGATGGTTTTTACGGTCGGAGAGTCGGGAATGACCTCGCCGTTGCAGAGCGGCCAGTGGCTGCCACATCCGGCGCCTGAACCGCTCGCGCGAACGAAAGCGCCCCAGACGATGACCAGCAAATTAAAAGCCAGCGCAAACCAGGCGTATTTCGCGAAACGATCGATTTTCATTGATCAGAGATCACGAGGGCTTAGATATTGATCGTAGCGGCGAAACGGCTCCCACTCGGAGGAATATTCGAGCCTTGTTTCCGGACGCCGTTCTTCGAGTCTGACGATTTCAACGGCTTCAATGAACAGACGGTCCAGGTTTTCAATAGGGCTGCCGGTCCTTCTGCAAGCGGCGACATGAGTGCGTATAATTTGATCAACTTTCACGCGGGTGTCCGCCGGCAACTGGTTGATCATTTTCAATGTTTGATCGGATATTTTCATAAGCCCTCTCCTCTATTATTTTATTTGTCGAAATTTTTGAATTCAAAATGACTGGGCAAGATACTCGATGTTCTTGTCAGATTCAAGAAATTATTAAGCCAAAATTTCTCATAAGCCAAAATCATGATTTCCGACGCGTCTTTAGCCGTTGTGCGGTTGGTGTTAGGATAACTGGCCTGTCAGGCGGGAATGACCTTTTCCCGTAAACGGCGCAATTCGATCGGCATTCCGCGCGGTGGCGAAAAGCGACCGGCGCTTAGCAGGAAGACAATGGCTGAAGCAACTGCGGCTATAAATAGAAAACCAATCAGCTCTCTCAAAAAATGGTTCCTAGAAGGACAGGTCAAAGAGTTCGAAGGCCCTCATGAAAAAGAGGGCCAGCATCACACGCACTCGTGGTGGCAGGTGATGTGTTTGACCGGCGTGGATTACTTCTCGACTCTCGGCTATCAACCCAGCTTCGCGTTCCTCGCCGCCGCCTCGCTTTCGCCGATTGCGACTCTGATTCTGGTGATGCTGACTCTGTTCGGCGCGCTGCCCATCTACAGCCGGGTGGCGCGGGAAAGTCCGCATGGTGAAGGTTCGATCTCGATGCTTGAAGATCTGCTGCCGCGCTGGCGCGGCAAGCTCTTTGTGCTCATACTGCTCGGTTTCCTCGCCACCGACTTCATCATCACGATCACGCTCTCAGCCGCCGACGCCACCGCGCACATTGTGGAGAATCCGTACACGCCTCACTTTCTGCAGGGTCACCGCGTGGCGATCACGCTCGTGTTGCTCAGCATTCTCGGCGCGATCTTTCTCAGAGGCTTCAAAGAGGCGATCGGTTTGGCCGTGCTGTTGGTGGCCGCCTATCTGCTACTCAATCTGGTGGTTGTGGGGATTGGAATGTATACAATACTCATTCATCCACAGACGCTGTCAGCCTGGAAAGACGCGATGTTCGCCCATCCCAAAGTTCATGGAAACCCGTTCCTGATGATAGGGGTTGCGTTGCTGTTGTTCCCCAAGCTGGCGCTCGGCTTATCGGGGTTTGAAACAGGCGTGGCCGTGATGCCGCTGGTGAAAGGCGACCCGGGCGACGACGCCAAAAGGCCAGCCGGCCGCATTCGCAATACGCGCCGTCTTCTGATCACCGCGGCTTTAATCATGAGCTTCTTGCTCATTTCAAGCAGCCTGGTTACAACCATGCTCATCCCGGCCGAGGAGTTCCGTCCGGCGACGGCCACACAGAGAGGCGGCGAAGCGGACGGGCGCGCGCTGTCTTATCTCGCCCACTATTTCTTGGGAGATTATTTCGGCACAGTCTACGACTTGAGCACGATTTTGATCCTATGGTTTGCGGGCGCGTCGGCGATGGCCGGCCTGATCAACATAGTGCCGCGCTATTTGCCCCGCTACGGAATGGCGCCGGATTGGACGCGCGCGACGAGGCCGCTGGTGCTGGTTTATACAGCCATCGCTTTCGCCGTGACGATCATCTTCGACGCGGACCACAACGCGCAAGGTGGCGCTTACGCCACCGGCGTGTTGGTGCTGATGACTTCGGCGGCGGTGGCGGTGACGCTGGCCACTTGGCGCGAGGGGGCGATCGGATACGCCGCTCTCGCGATCTCGTTGGTCTTCGGTTACACGATGGTCACCAACGTTATCGAGCGTCCCGAGGGCATCAAGATCGCGTCATTCTTCATCGTCTCGATCATCGCGGTCTCGTTCATTTCGCGCGCGCTTCGCTCGACCGAATTGCGGGTCGTCAGGTTGGAGATGAACGAGGCGGCGCGGGCCTTCATCGCGGAGGCCGGAAAGGGCACGATCCGGATCATCGCCAACCGCCCTGACCGAGGCGACGTGGACGAGTACCGGCTCAAGGAGAAGCAGGAGCGATGGAACAACCACATCCCGGCGGGCGATCCCGTGCTCTTTTTCGAGGTGAGGCCCGGCGACGTCTCGGAGTTTTCGGGCGCGCTCAGAGTGCGCGGGGTGCAAGTGGGCTCCTATAAGGTGCTGCGGACGAGAAGCCCGGCGGTGCCGAACGCGATCGCCGCATTCCTGCTCCACGTGCGTGACACGACGGGGCAAATCCCGCACGTCTATTTCGGATGGACGGAAGGCAATCCGCTCTGGTACGTTTTGAAATTCATATTTTTCGGCGAGGGAGACACCGCGCCGGTAACGCATGAAATCTTGCGCCAGGCCGAACACGATCCGTCGCGGCGTCCGGCGGTCCACGTCGGAGGGTAATACGACATGACAGGCAAGCGTTTGATAAGCATCGACGATTTCATCGACGGGCTGCGCTCTTTCGAGCGGAGTCTGATCACGCGAGACCGCGTGCTGGATCTCTGTTCGAGCGTGAGGATCACAGATTCGTCGCTAACACCCTACGTCTTTTTCGACGACGCGTTTTACACGCGCAATCTGATCTACCGCGACGAGCTTTTTGAAGTGATGACAATCTGCTGGCAGCCCGGGCAGAAGACGGCCGTTCACACGCACAACGGCCAACTCTGCTGGATGATCACGCAGCGCGGCAATCTGGCCGTCGTCGATTACAAATGGCTCGGCTGCGACCATCCCGAGTACCAGAACGTGGTCGGGATTGATTGCGTCGCGGGGTCGGAGCATACGAAACTCGAAGTGATTCGTGAGGTCGAGGCCGGCGCCGGCGGCCCGGTGGTGACCGCGGATAAGCTCCAGACAATTCATCGACTCTACAACCTCAGCGCCGACGCGGAGCGCGCAATCAGCATTCACATCTATTCGCGCCCGATTGATTCCTGCGTCGCATTCGACATGGAAAATCAGCGCTGCTACCGGCGAGAGCTCGGTTATTTCAGCAAGCGCGGCGAGGTCACGCCGAAAGATGACGCCCTTGCCGCCAGCCCTTCTTTTGTGCAGATCACTTAACAGTTCCTGGACAGAGCCGCCGCCGCCAGTTAAAATCTTTGTTTCGCAGATGAGCCAAATTGACGACAGTGGGATCGAGCGGCGATTACAGCGCAATACTTATGTCGTGATCGGCGTCGCGGTAATCGCGGGATGGTTTCTGTCGGGATGGCGAATGGCCCTGGGCGCGCTGCTCGGAGGCGCGTTGTGCCTGTTCAACATCCGATGGTTGAGCGGCAGCGTTCGCGCGATATTGAGCAAAGCCGTCGTAACGCAAAGCGGGCGCGTCCCGCCGTTTACCGCCTCAAAATTCGTTCTGCGTTACTTTATTGTGGCCGTCGTCATCATGATCGCGCTCTGGACCGGATATTTTCACCCGCTGGGAATCGGGATCGGGTTCGCGGCGTTCGCCGGCGGAGTGATGATCGAAGCGGCTTATCAACTGGGCTTGTTCTTCAAATTCTTCAGGGCCGGCGAAAACGCTCAGGAAAATTCATCGAAAGAGTAGATCGCATTTATGTTTTTACTGAACCTTCTGCAAGGGCACGGACAAGAGGGTGGACCCACGGCGCAACCGGTTGAAGCCGCCGGACATGCGGCGGCTTCACACGCCGAGCACGTGCCGTTCATTGTCGAAAAATTGAACGACTGGATCGGAGAGCCGGTCTTCAATCTTCAAAAGGCTATCATGCCGCCGATCTACAAGGCGCTGAAAATCTTCGGCTCGCAGTGGCCCGGCGAAAACAAAACGTTTCAGGAATATCTTGACGCCGGTTATTTGCCCATCCCGACGCACGTCGTAATGTTCCTTTTCGTCGTACTTGTGGCCGTCGTGATCTTGACGATCCTGCGCGGGAAGCTCTCGGTCGAATCTCCGAACAACCGGCAGCAGACCTTTGAAGTCGGAGTCGAAATGATTCGCGGGTTCCTCAGCGATCTGGTCGGCCCCGAGGGGATGAAGCATTTTCCGGTCGTCGCGACTTTCGGCGTTTTGATCCTGCTCTCCAACCTGACCGGATTGCTGCCCGATATGGTTGCGCCGACGGCCAATTTCAACGTGACGCTGGCGCTGGCGATCACCTCATTCCTTTACTACAACTACGTCGGCATTCGCGAAAACGGCCTGCTGGGGTATTTGAAACATTTCGGAGGGCCGGTGCCGAGCATACTAATGATGGGCATCCTGTTCCCGATTGAGATCGTCAGCAACCTCGCGCGAATTATGAGTCTGAGCGTTCGCCTTTTCGGAAACATTTTCGGCGAAGAGCAAGTGAGCACCGCAGTTTCTTCCATAATGCAATGGGTTCTGCCCGCCCTGCTGATGCCTCTCGGATTATTAACTTTTGTACTGCAAACATTCATTTTCATGTTGCTCTCGATGGTCTATCTCGGCGAAGTCTCCCATCATTCTGAAGATCATCATGGCGGGACCGCTCACGACCATACTGTAGCGACAGCTCATTGAATTTTTGCGCTGAGCTTTCAGCGCAATTTATCCGCGGATGCGGGATCGTCCGTTTGAATTCGGCTTCATCATCTCGTGAGGCGGCAAACGCAGTGTGGAGCTTGCAGTCCCCCAGGATATGCAATGTAAACCTGGCGTCGTAATCATCCCGAAGCCGATGACGACAATGGTCAGCATCCTTTGAATCGAAGCAACAAGGCATCGCGATAGCGCGGGGAATTATTCATAGTAGTTTTATGCGTCTTCCCCACGCCGCGTTGCGAATCAGTCAATCAACTCAATCAATCTCAAAGGAGAAAACAATGAAACGTAACTTGATTCGTCTCGGCTTCGGATTGATGACCGTGCTCTTTTCGGCAATGACAGCGCTTGCGCAAGCGCCGACAGCGCCGGCTGAAGGCGCCGGCGTTGGCAGGGGGCTTGCCTACATTGGCGCGGGCATTGGGTTCGGGATAGCGGCGGGACTATGCGGCATAGGCCAGGGGCGCGTCGCGGCGGCGGCTTGCGAAGGCATGGCTCGTAATCCCGGCGCGTATAACCGCATTCAGGTAGCCTTGTTTATAGGTCTTGCGTTCATCGAAACGTTGGTGCTCTTCAGCTTCGTGATTGTCTATATGCATTTCGGGGCTTTGAGATAGTAAAACAAAAGCGTGAGGCGCGCTCTCCGGCGCGCCTCACGCTTCCAGCCATATTTTGACCGCTTAAAACAATTCATTCATAACTCGTCACATTCCGTGATTTCTCGCGGTGGCGTTCAAACGCCAATTCGATCAAGCGGTCGATCAACTGACTGTAGCTGATCCCGCTCACCTCCCACAATTTCGGATACATACTGATTGAAGTGAATCCGGGCAGAGTGTTGATCTCGTTGACGATCAACCTGTTCGTCACGCGTTCGAGGAAGAAATCGACTCGCGCGAGGCCCGATCCGTCAATCGCCTGGAACGCGCGGATGGCGAGTCTTTGAACCTCGGCTGTCATCTCAGAGCCAAGCTCAGCCGGTATGACGAGGCGCGCGCCGTTGTCATCGATGTATTTCGCCTTGTAATCGTAAAACTCGGCGGTTTGCGGGACGATCTCTCCGGGCAGGCTGGCTATCGGCTCGTCGTTGCCGAGCACGCTGACTTCGATCTCGCGCGCGTCAACGCCCTTTTCAACGACGATTTTCCGGTCGTATTTCGCGGCCGTCGCAATGGCCTCATTCAGACTTTTAGCGTCAACGGCTTTTGAAATTCCGACCGACGATCCTAGATTGGCGGGTTTGACGAAACAGGGGAATCCGATCTCGTCCGCCAACTGTCCTTCGATCTTTTGCGGATTGGCTTCCCACTGGGAGCGCAGGAAGCTGGTGAAATCGACTATCGGCAGACCGGCTTCGCGAAACAACCGCTTCATCACCACCTTGTCCATCCCTGTGGCCGAAGCCAGCACGCCGCAGCCGACATACGGCACGTCGGCCATCTCCAGCAACCCCTGGATCGTTCCGTCTTCCCCGTAAGTTCCATGCAAGACCGGAAAGATGACGTCAAGCTGATCGCGCCTTCCGTCCGTGGCCTCTTCGGTGAACCGGGCCAATCCGCGCTCCGTCGGATCGCCGAAGATGGCGACGCGCTGATCGGCGTTTTCGATGACGGCGCTCGGCAGCAGGTTCGTGGCTTTGCTAGAAGCGAGCCATTTGCCCTGATTGGTGATGGCGATCGGGACGATCTCGTATTTACCCCGATCCAGTGCGTTGATGACTGATTCGGCGGAACGCAGCGAAACCTCGTGCTCGCCTGAACGCCCGCCGAAGATTACTCCGACTTTGAGTTTCTTCGACAAAATTGCTCCTCAGAAGCCCCCCGCCGCCTCCGGCGGCGGGGGGCAAACTTTTCCTAAAACCGCCAAATGGCGGCTGTCTCAATTGATTTTCAATTGGCGGCGCCGCGCAGTTTGATCTCAGACTGCCGCCTGCTTGGCCTTAAGTT
>DASTMP010000179.1:0-17354 GCA_035714085.1 Blastocatellia bacterium | reverse complement strand
GTTTGCGCGCTCGGCTTCGAATCGCAGATGGTCGGGCGGTCGCACGAATGCGACTTCCCCGCTTCGGTCAAACATCTGCCTGTTTGCACCAGCCCGAAGTTCGAAGTCGAGGGTTTGAGCTACGAGATCGACGAGCGCGTCAAAGCGATCTTGCAGGAGGCTCTGAGCGTCTATCGGGTGGACGCCGATCTGCTCGAACATCTGCGGCCCACGCACATCATCACTCAGTCGCAATGCGAGGTCTGCGCGGTCAGCCTCAGGGACGTCGAGCAGGCCGTGTGCCAGTTCACAAGTTCGCAGCCCGTCATCGTTTCGCTCGAACCGAACGCGCTGGCCGACGTATGGTCTGACATTCGTCGCGTGGCCGTGGCTCTGAACGCGCCCGAACGCGGCGAAGAACTCGTCGCGAGGTTGCGGCGGCGAATGGACGAGATCGCGGCGAAGGCGCGAACGGCGCGGGCGCGCCCGACTGTAGCTTGCGTCGAATGGATCGAACCGCTGATGGCCGCGGGCAACTGGGCGCCGGAGTTGGTGGAGATGGCCGGCGGCGTGAACCTCTTCGGCGAGGCGGGCAAGCATTCGCCGTGGATGAGTTGGGAGGAACTCCTCGCGGCTGATCCTGACGTGATTTTCATCTCGCCCTGCGGCTTCGACATTGCGCGCACGATGGAGGAGACGGATTTGCTGACCGGCAAACCCGAATGGCGAGAGTTGAAAGCGGTAAAAGAGGATCGCGTATTTGTCGCCGACGGCAATCAGTATTTCAATCGACCGGGACCGCGCCTGGTTGAATCGTTGGAGATTTTGGCTGAGTCGCTTCATCCGGAATTGTTTCATTTCGGCCACGAAGGAAAGGGCTGGGTAAGGTTGGAGTAAACGAAAGGTTGCATTGGCTATTGGCTATTGTTCCGTGGGGAGAATGGAAATCCATATGAAAACAATTATCAGTATCCAATTTCCAATGACCAATCAGGAAAAGCTTTAGTGGCTTTAATGGCAGGGGACTAAAAGCAGCTAAAGTGCGCCCTGACAAAGGCGTTTAACTGTGATTAAATACGCATGCGAAAGATCGCTGATGGTAAGTTACCATCGAAAGCAGATCAATCCGGCGTCAGACTTGGTAAATAGCTCAAGATTGCGGTTACTTGGATCAGGCAAATCGCAATGATGAGATGTTTCAACGTCCAACACGCGGACGTGCAAGCGATGTCGTATTGATCGCCGTTCTCAAAATGCCCGATTGGAACGCCGGAATGCTTCATCTTCGGGTGAGAAGATCAGGACGGCGACCGTTCCGGGGCAAACTTTAGAACGCGGCAAAGGCCGAAACCAAGTCGCCGCGTCAATCAAAGAACGAAACTGCGATAGGCAAATCAACAAAATCTATCGCGATAAAATGGTGGCGTATTTGTTATCATTTTATGGAACGGAGTAGATCATCCTCGCCGCGCGCGAGGATCTGAATGAGTCGTCAGGACGATCGCTTCGGAAAGGCGATCCGGCTCATCAGCGAGGCCGCTCAAGGCCGAAAGATCAAGACCTTTTGCGGCGCCGTGATTGGCAATTCGCAAAAGGTTTTTTTATTTGGGGCGCGACCAACGCGCCTAAGAGGAGGAGAGAGATATGACTGGGAATCGATTGAAGACTTTGCTTCTGCTCGCCGCGCTAACCGCCCTGGTTCTTTTCATCGGACAGGCGATCGGCGGGCGTGGGGGATTGATGATCGCCATCGTGCTGGCCGGCGCGATGAACTTCGTCAGCTACTGGTGGTCCGACAAGATCGTGCTGCGGATGTATCACGCGCAGGAGGTCACTGACGCCGAAGCGCCGGAGTTATACGGCATCGTGCGCCAGCTCGCCGAGCGCGCCAACATCCCGATGCCGCGCGTTTACATCATTCCCGAGGAGACCCCGAACGCGTTCGCCACGGGGCGCAACCCGCAACACGCGGCGGTCGCCGCCACCGCGGGGCTGATGCGAATGCTCGACCGGCGCGAGTTGACCGGCGTGATCGGGCATGAACTTTCTCACGTGATGAACCGCGACACGCTGATCATGACCGTCGCCGCAGCGCTGGGCGGCGCTTTGGGCTATCTCGCGCAATTCGCGTTCTTCTTCGGCGGTAGATCCAACAATGAGAGAGCCCCGAATCCGCTGATCATGATTTTCGGAATGATGGTCGCCATGTTCGTCGCGCCATTGATTAGGAGCGCCATCTCGCGTTCGCGCGAGTACATAGCCGACGAGTCTGGGGCGCGTCTAACAGACGACCCACTCGGGCTCGCGAGCGCGCTGCGCAAGATTGACGGATGGAGCAAACGGATCCCGATCCAATCCGGCAACCCGGAGACCGCGCATATGTTCATCATCAACCCGTTTTCGGGTGGCGCCGCCAGACTCTTCAGCACGCACCCCTCGACCGAGGATCGCGTCGCGCGCCTGGAGGGGTTTGCGAGAGGCGGGGCGCCTCAATCCGCGCGGCCCGTTTTGACCTAGGCCAGTTTGCGAATCAGTGTACGGAAAGCGCAAAGGGTCAAAGGATCAAAGGGTCAAAGATAATTTTGGGGTCTTGCAAACCATCTTTGACCTCTTGATTCTTTGACCCTTTCTGAATTTTGCTGTTTTATTGATTGGCCGATTGTGGTATAAGCGAAACGGCCTGGCGTGAACCTGCGGCATTTCACTAGGTCTCGCCAACGGGCTCAATAGCAGAACTCAGTTGAAACCCAGGCGGGTGGAAACTGAGCGTTATTTCTGCGAACGCGGCGCCAACAATATGCCAAACGCGCGCACTCACGACGCAATTACCTACGCGATAATTCCGCTCACCTTCATCGCTGCGGAAATCTATTGGGGCGATCATGCCACATCGGCAATCGCCACCGCCGCGATGCTCTTTTCGGGGCTGATGTTCGGCCCCGACCTCGACCTCAACAGCAAACCATACCGCCGCTGGGGGCCGTTGAAGTTCTTATGGAAGCCCTATCAAGCCGCGCTGTCTCATCGTTCGGCGCTTTCGCACGGCCCGATCCTCGGCACGATCGTCCGCATAGTCTATTTCATGATCGTCTTCTCGCTGTTCGCCGCGAC
Source organism: Blastocatellia bacterium (assembly GCA_035714085.1). Taxonomy (GTDB): domain Bacteria; phylum Acidobacteriota; class Blastocatellia; order RBC074; family RBC074; genus JAJVID01. The sequence goes on along the minus strand of DASTMP010000179.1, from coordinate 14,264 downwards.
CGTGCTCTACCTCAGGCATCGCTACGTCAACGGCGCGCAGACCACGTGGCAGGGCGAATTCGATGGGATCAAGTCCGATCTATTCACGCTCTTCAATGAAACCGACAATAAGTATTTGTGGGGCGGCTTCGTAGGTCTGTGGGTAGGAGCTTTGGCGCACACGACAGCCGACATCATCTGGTCGGCGATTAAGCGTAGTACTCGGCGGCGCAGATGATTAAGCCACAGAGACACAGAGACACAGAGACAGACAAGGGGAACATGAGAAGGGAGACAAGTAAAAAACATTTGTCTCCCTCTCTTTCGCGCTTTTTCCCTCTGTGGCTCTGTGGCTTTCTTTCGCTAGAAAATTACGTCGAAATCCAGCCTGAACCTGCGATTGTAGTTTCCGAAGAAGGCGCCGGATTCTGGATCGGCGGTGTTGCGGTGGACATCGAGCGCGTTGAAATGGTTGGTCAGATTGAAGCCGCTCACCGAGAAGCGGAACGCGTATTTCTGAGAGACCTGAAAATCTTTCGAGACGCGTGAATCTAATGAGAAGAAGTTCGGGAAGCGCTCTGAATTGACCTCTCCCACATACGCCTGCGAAGAATCGATCATCGAGTAAGGCAATCCGTTGCGGTATTCGAGGATCGGCGCAACCCGCATTTTCCACGGCAGGTTGAAGAGTCCCCATCCCAGGAAACGATTCGGCAGATCGGCCGAGCCTCGCGCGAACTGGTTGAGGCGGACTATCGGGAATGGGAAATTGCCGATGTAAGTGTTGAATTCGTTCACGTCGCTGCGCGAACGGCTGTTGACATATGAGAGGAACAACTGCTGCTTGCCATCCTGGAACAACATCTTCCCGACCATCTCGAATTGACGATAGCGCGACTTGCCTCCGCCGCCCAGGACCAGCGCATCTTGATCCTGAACGACTTTCGGGTTGATGACGATGACGCCCGAAGAGTTACTGCTCAGATAATTCCCGCGCAGCCGCAGCCACGGGGTGAACGCGTGTTCGATCTCCACGTTAAAGGTTCCGCTGTAAGGAGCGAAGTTGCCTGCGTTCGACCCTCCGCCGATGAACGGGTTTCTGCGAAGTTCGGCCCTGTCCGTGATGTTGAAGAAGCGGCGCGGGCCGTCAATCACCGAGCCGTCAGGAGCGAAGGTCGTCATCACCTGGTCGGGATACTTGTCGAAGGCGTAAACGCTCAGCGGCACGCGGTCGTAAAAGATTCCGTAGCCCGAGCGCAAGACCGTCTTCCGGTCTTCGAACGGAGACCAGGCCAGGCCGGCGCGAGGCGCGAGGCGGAATGTTTCGGTGATCCCCTGACGCTCGAACCTCAGTCCGTAATCGATCGCGAGTCTCGGCGAGACGACCCAGTGATCCTGCCCGAAGAAGTCTGTCTCCAGATCCGCCCGGTCGAAAGGTTGGCCGCCCTGGAAGTCGATCCGCCGCAGGAGCGTTCCCTGATCGTCGAGGATGTTCACAGGGCGCGCGATGAACTCGCCGCGATTGCTCGTGCGCGCGATGATCGAGCCGACTTTAAAATTGTGTTCGCCTTCAAACATCCCGGAAGACTGAATCGGTTTGAACGAAAACGTTTCCATCCATTCCGCGCGACGGGCTTCACGATTTTGCGTACTAAAATAGTTCCCGGTGTTCCCGGTAGGAGTCAGGTTCATGTCGGCGACGCCCTGCCCGAAGACGTTGACCGTGTAATTCTTAACCGAGACCAGGCTTTCGAGCAGGTTCTGGCCCAGAGTCAGACGATCGATCAACGTGCCCGTATAATCCTTCCCCTTCCAGTTCGGGGTGACGGGACGGCGATCGAAGAAATCCAGGCCGACGAAACTGTCCTTGCGCGGCGCGAGATGGAAAGTGCCAGTCAACGTTTGCGTGCCCGAGACCAGGTAATCGAGCTGCGTGAATGAATTGACCGATTCCGTCTTCGTCTCCTTGTCCGGATACGCGAGCGTTTGGACCGGGCGTTGGTGGAGCGCGTATTCCGTGCCTTGAGAGACGTACAAACGATTTTTGATCAGCGGGCCGTTGAAGACCACGCGAGGCGTCGCGTCGCGCAACCCGCGCAGATGGCCGCCGAGAATACGGAATTCGGGCAGCGGGTCGTTCAGTTCGAAATTCCACTTATCGCCGCCGCGCTTCGTTTCGACCGAGACCACGCCCGCCGTGAATCGCCCGTATTGCGCCAGATACGGCGTCTGGAAAACGTTGATCGTTTGCACGCTGTCCACAGGGACGGTCATTCCGAATTGACCGGTGGCCGGGTCTGTCACGTCAGCTGAATTGACTATGAACGCGCTGCGATTTTCACTCGACCCGGATATTTTGATCTCGCCCTGCGGCGAACGAATTACGCCCGGAACTAGCGGCAGCGCGTCGCTGACGGTGGTCGGCTTCGAAGGAAGATACTTGATCTGGCTGGCCTGCAATTCGGTCGCGACCGACGCCGTCTGCTCCGGAGTCGCGGCGGCGGACGCGCTGGCGCTGATGTCCACCTTGTCGCTCAATGCGATCTTCGGCACGAGCGTGAATTTGACCTCGACGGCGGCGGCGGCGGTTAGCGTCACGTCCTGTTGCGCGCGAGTCTCGAAGCCATCTTTAGAGACCACGATCTCGTATTTGCCAGGAGAGAGGTTCGCGGCCGCGGCCTCGCCTTTTTCGTCGGTGGCGATTGCGCTGACGATTTCATCGTTGCGTTTGATCTGAACCGTAACGCCGGAAACGGGGTTATTGGCTTCGTCCTGAGTGATAATTCGAATCAGGCTTGATTGGCTGGCCTGTTGCGCTGGCGCGACGATTGAAAATATGAGCAGTAGAGCCGCTACTCCTGGAAAGAATCTTGATCTGAGCCGATCCGGCTCCAAACTCCCTCGCATATCTTTGCACCTTCTTTGCCTTGTTATTTAACAGCCTTTCTTAGTTCGGGAGCAACGACAAGATTACACGAAAACGCGATTTTTATCTACTCTCACAATGCCCACAAGTTGGCGGGGATCCGCTTCGCGCTTAGCGACCGCCGCGACAAACGCATTATACATCTATATTTTACGGTGTGGGGCGCGAATCGGATTCTGCAGGGCGATTTCAACTCCGGCGATAAGCGAAGACCGGTTAATCATCGCGACTCAGGCGGTTCATAATGCGGATAAGCCCAATGATCGCGCTGGACAGACCCAGAACAATTCCTGTAATGACCATCCACGGGCCGGTATTGAGCCACCGGTCAAGCAAGTAACCGACGAGGATGCCGCCGAGGATGTTCGTCGAAAACAGGGTGACGACCGTGAGCGTCTGCGCGAGTTTCGATTGTTCGGACCCATCGCTCATTAAATCCAGGGGCGCATGCGGCCTTTGGCGTCGCGGGCGAATAAGAGCGGTTGACCAACTCGGGCCCGCCCGGACGTATTTAACGAATGCAATATGCTCACATTGGACTATTTCTCTACTTTAGCGTTCAAACTTTTACCTGACGGACTCCCCGTCAGAAGGCCCAAGTCTGAGTTTCAAATAGCCACAACGGCGCCTCGCGCGGCGCTTTCAGTCTTCAGGACAGAGCCGTTTGTAATGCGGCGATTCTATCACAGGCGGAACGAATTCATTGTCTGATCTCGACCACCACGCCGAGCGTCGCGGCCAGATCGCGGAGGTCATAATCTTCTTCGAGGGTGTTTTCACGGTCCAGGACCATAAACGTTGAGCATTCGTCCAGCGGGAACGCGCTGGTGTGCCACGCGCCCCGATGCAGCTTGAACGCGAATGAGCCGTCAACCAGAAAAGCCGCCATCCGTTCGACGTTCGGCGACGCCGCCCCATTGTCACACGGTGGCGCGACTGCAATAACCGATCTGGTTCCGCCCATCGGAACGAAGACCTGTTCGGTGCGCTGGTGGCGTCCGAGAAAACTGAACAGGAACGGGCGCGCTTCGACGGTCTGCGCAACGAAGCTGGCATGGCCGCCGTCCAGATCGAGTTCGACCTGGCCGCGGGCGCTGATGATTTGGCCGTAAGGCGCAAACGCTTCAGGCGTCATTTTCTGAATATCAAGAGTGATCGCGCGGATCAAGTTATCCCCGGTCTTCCGTTGGGGGGCAGTAGCTGTGCCTGTTGAAGTCATAATTTGAGACTCTACTTCCTTTGGTTGGTCTTGCGGATCGCCCACTGGCCCGCGGGGGAGGGGTCGAGGCGTAATGGTTATGCCCAGGCTGACGCGCGGGCCGCTGTCACGAAATTGACCTAGTTATGTAACACAGCGCACAATGGCCTATCAAGTAAAATTCTGGGTTGGGCGCCGAATTATGGCGTCTGACCCGATTCCAAGATCAGGCATTCTGCTGACGTTTGAGTCTGGCGACGACGAGGCGGATGGCGCCGTATTCGATCCGTTCCGGCAATTGGTCTTTGATCGGGCGCAATCCTTCAAGCCCGACCTTCGCGACCGCGGCCTCGATCAGCGCGAGGTCTTCATCATCAACCAGACTGGATAGATTGATTTCGCGCCCCTCTGCGATCAACGCGGCGAAGTGAGTTTCGATGGTGGACGGCTTGAGATTTCGCTTTTCGGCGATCTCGTCGAGGCTGAGTCCCTGCCGGTAAAGCGCGTAGGTCTGTTCGTGCGTCTCGCTGTAATTGGGCGGGAGAGTAATATCTTCGTCACTGGTGTCGGCCTCGACGGCTTCAAGATCGAGTTCGACGCGCGTCTGATCGCGCATCACCGCGCCTCCGAGCGTCGTCAGGCTGACCGTCGGAATAGCGCCGCCCGTCTGCCTGACACAGCCGGCGACGATCAAGGCGTTGATGAACCGCGTCAGATCGTCCTGCGAATGACTCTCGAGCAAGCCGTAGGTCGAGAGCTGATCGAGTTCGTTGGCGACGACGTTCTTGGCCTTCACGCCGCGCAGGACGCTGGCCACCATGCCCTTGCCGAACTTCCCTTCCATTCGCGCGATGCAGCTCAGAATCTTTCGCGCGACCAGGCGCTCGTCGTCGCTCAAAGCGCGCGGCCCGCCGATGCCGCCGCCGACGCTTATGGATTGCGACGCGACTTCCGCGACAGTCGCGTTCTCTGACGTCGGATCAGGCTTGGGCGAGGTCTGCCGCCCCGGTTTCTGACCGAGCTTCTTTTGGACCGGCGCCGCCGCGCCCCATTTCAAATTCGGCTGGCAATTGGAGCAGCGGCAATTGGCGGCCTCCTTGCGGTCGCCGAAATAGCGCAGGATGAACTGGCGCAGGCATCTTTCGTGATAGGCGAAATTAACCATCTCGCGCATCTTGCGGCGCTCGGCGGCCTCGTGAAGCGCGATGTCGTTCCAGTCAACGCGCAGCTCGGCGACCGGCGCGCGGTCGATCATCCTGATCCCCGGTTCGCGCCCCTGCTGGCGCGCTATGTGTCCTGCCTTCTCCAGGTAGATCAGCGCCGAATTAATCGCGATCTCATTCTTGGCCGCGACGCGCGCCGAGAGCGCGCTCGCCGAGAGATAGATCGTTTCGAGTTTCAGCCCGAGCAAACAGGCGTAGACCTCTTCGGTCACATGGCGCGGGGGGTAGCTGCCCTCGATGAAGAATTCGTGCGTGCGGGTGTCGATGTAGTTGAAGAGCAGCGTGCAGAGCGACGGCAATCCGTCACGGCCCGCGCGGCCCACTTCCTGATAGTAAGCCTCGATTGACCCCGGCAGGTTGTAATGCGTGACGAATCGGATGTCGGATTTGTCAACGCCCATCCCGAAGGCGTTGGTCGCGACGATCGCGTCGAGGTCTCCGGCCATGAAGTAATCCTGCATCCGCGTGCGCTTCGCCTCGTCCAACCCGGCGTGATACGCGCCGACGGTCAACCCCAGGCTCTGCAACCTGCCCGCCACTTGGTCAGCCGCCTTGCGCGTCGAGCAGTAGATGATCCCCGCCCCATTCGCCCGCTTCACGATCTGGTAGGCCGCCGTGAGCCGGTCGTTGTCGCTCTTGCAAGGCTCGACGCGCAGCGTCAGGTTGTGCCGGTCGAATCCGGCGACGAAGGGAGACGCGCTCTTTAGGCCCAACTGAGCGGCGATGTCCGATCTGACCTGAGGCGTGGCTGTCGCCGTCAGCGCGATGATCGGCGGGCGACCAAGCGCCTCTGCCGCTTCGCGCAGCCGCAAATAATCGGGCCGGAAATCATGCCCCCATTGCGAGATGCAATGCGCCTCGTCAATGGCGAAGAGCGAGACACGGCAGCCCTTCAGCGATTCTATGAAGCGCGCGTTGCGGAAGCGCTCCGGCGCGATGTAAACCAGCCGGTATTGGCCTCGCGACATGCCGCGCAACCGAGCGATCTGGTCGTCGTAAGAGAGCGAGCTGTTGACGTAAGTGGCCGCGATGTCGCGGGCGTTGAGCGCATCGACCTGATCCTTCATCAGCGCGATGAGCGGCGAGACGACCAGCGTCACTCCCGGAAAGAGCAGCGCGGGCAACTGATAGCAGAGCGATTTCCCTCCGCCGGTCGGCATCACGACGATCACGTCCTGGTCGGCCAGCACGGCCTCGATCACGTCAGACTGCCCTTCGCGGAAGCGGCTGAAACCGAAGTGGCGTTCGAGGGCTGATTGCGCGTCGTCGAATGTGGGCATTGATTTATAGGGCTTATAGAACGCGGATGATGAGGATTCGTCGGACCAACTCGGATAAGGTTATTGGAGATCCGCGAACATCCGACGAATCCGCGCCATCCGCGTTCTATTGACTATCTCATCTTGGGCAGACTCACCAGGTTGGCGAACAAGCGGTATGCTCCGGGCACGCCCGCCGGGAACTGCCGGAACCAGGCGTAAGCTGTATAAATGTAATTGCCTTTGCCGTATTGCGCGATCAGTTGACCGCCTTTGAGCTGATCGCCGGGGTAATCGGACGAGGCGAGCAGCGGCGCGTAATGCGAGTCCCAATCGCTCAGGAAATAGAGCCCGCGCTCCTGCGTCCACCCCTTCCAATCATCGGCGGTGATCTTGTTCGGGAAATTGAAGAGCGGATGATCGGGGACTAGCACGGCGATCGGCGCGTTCTCGTCGGTCACGCGGTCGCTGCGCGCCATCCTCACCGGATAAGGCGCGAAGTTCCCGTTGGCGTACTCGGTCTTGTTGTACTGCACGATCAGCGTTCCGCCGTTCGAGACGTAATCGAGCAACCGCTTGTTGTTGGCGGTCACGTCTTCGTTGACTTCATAGACTCGGATGCCGAGCACGATCGTGTCATAAACAGACAGGTCGCCCGAAGCCAATTCGGCGCCGTTGATCATTTTGACTTCGACGCCCATCTGCCGCAGAGCTTCGGGGCCGTCGTCACCGCTGCCCATCACATAACCGACCTTCAGGCCGCGCGCGACCTTCACGTCGAAGACCTCGGCCTTCGTCGTCGCCTCGCGGTAGATCAAATGCGACTCGATGTGCGGGTACGAGATCACTGAATAGCCGTTCGAATATTCGCGTCCGTTAACCTCGGCGACGGCCCGAACATCGAACGCTCCGGTCGCTCCTCCCGGCGGAGTGACTTTGAATGTTCGCGCGGTCTTTTCGTTCTGGCGCGTGAAGGCGAGCGGGCGGTCGTCGGCTTCGACTTTCCAGCCCTGAGGCGCGACGAGTTTGACCGCGCCGTTTGTGGCGCGACGCGCGTTGTGCGTGATTTCCACGGAGATTTCGCGCGGGCGGTTCGCGTCGCCGGCCGGCCCTGCTGGAATGACCAGCAGCGAAGGATGGACCGTCAGCGTCAACGCCGGGGCGACCTTCAACTCGCGGCGGATTTCGCCGAAGGTCTTGTCGGCGAAACGATATTCGACAGGTTGGTCGATGACGACGCGTTCGCCGTCGAGCGTCAACTCGACTCTCGCGTGAGCGATTGCGGGCGCGAAAGGCAAGTTGCGCGGCATCGAATCATCCCAATCGAATTGATCTTTCACGCGCGGTTTGGTGAGCCAGTATGGTTGCGTAGGCTGTTCATTATCGGGAACCGTGGCGCGGAAACGCAACGAGGTGTCGGCCTTCTCGCGCCCGCGGACGAACGCCTGCGCGCCCGCCTGCCGCTCCTCTTCGGCCTGAACCAGTTGGACGCGCCAACCAGCGGGCGCGTCGAGCTGAATCTTCGGAGACGCGGCGTTCGACCCGTTTTCGCCTGACGCAGGGCGGTCTATATAGACATTCGCCATCACGTCAACAGATTCGCCCGGCGTGACGATCTCAGTGTTTGAGAGCGCGTCAACTATCACGCCGTGCGATTTCGCGAGCGCGTTGTTGAATTCCTGTTCCTTGCGCGCGAGCATCCCGTCTACAGTCGCGCGCGATACCGGATCGAGATTGGTAAGCGCTGCGCGCAGGCCGCGGACTTCGCGCAACCCCGCAGCGAGATGAGGAGCGATCGCTTCGGGCTTCTCGATCCGGAATTCAGCCAGAGCCTTCGCCGCAATCTCCTTGATCCTGGTCAGGGCCGGCAACATCCGCCCGCCTTCATTGCCGGCGAACCCGGCGACGCCGGTGATGGTCACGTCAATGCCCTCGAACAACGACTTCTCGACATCCGGCGACTGAACCGAACTTTGCAATCTTGGGAACGAGCGCATCTGCGACCCGCGAGCCTGGATCATTCCGAAATCCTGCGAACGATGGCGGCTGCGCCCGTCGGCGGCGAGTTCGGCGTATGAGCGACCCAGCGCGGGATCGTAAACGCCGACATCGAATTCGGCGCGCTGCCCGGAAGACGTTTGACCGAACCGGCGGCCATAGACCTTCAACACCCGCCACGGCTGCAAACCCTCTTTCGCGATCTGTTCGGGAAACCGGTTCGGATCGGCGGCGGCCTTGATCGCCTCGGGCGTCAGCATTCCCGCCACCTGATGCTGGCCGTGCCCGTCCGCCGCCGTGCCCGTGAATCCGTTGACCACGACCAGCGGGCGCATCATTCGGATCACGCGAACCATGTCGCCCAGAATCTCTTCGCGATTCCATTTTTGCAGAGTCTCTTCAGCCGAACGCGTGAAACCGAAATCGAATGCGCGGGTGAAGTATTGCTCCGCGCCGTCCAGCTTTCGCGCGGCCAATAACTCCTCGGTGCGGATCACGCCAAGCCCCTCCCACAACTCCGGCCCGATGCCGTTCTGACCGCCCTCGCCGCGATTGAGCGACAAATAGGCTGCGCGCGCGCCTTCTCCACGGGCTAAATAGGCGAGCAGATCGGTGCTCTCGTCATCGGGATGCGCGCCGGTATGCAGCGCGCTGGCGATAGTTTGCAGGCGGCGTAACAAGAGGGCCAGCCCCGTAGCGCCACGGTCTTCGGGCGCGGGGCGAGTGTCGGCGGAAGCAGGGTTGAAAGCGCATTGAAGAGCAAGCGCGAGAACAAGCAGCACGGCGCCAATTCGTCTCATTGTCGGTCCTATGAAGTTGGATTGTTGGTGGATGTATGTTGATTAATCACTCACACAACCAGTCACGTTATACCACATAAATAAGGGTTGAGACACGAAGGAAGCTTAGGGCGGAGACTGGCTGTCAGCGACCGGCTGGGACTATTTTTTCGTGACAATCAGAGTGGCTATGTATTCAGCCGGTTGAATAGCCTTATCCTTTTTCCGGGCTGGCTTCAACGCGACCAGTTTGATCTCATAGTCCAAATATGAAGAACTCTTAGGCTTAATGTCAGTGTTGAGTTCGACGGCGGCGGGCGTCTGCTTCTGCTTGGTCGATCTGAGCCTGATCTTCGCGTTGCCTGACCAGACGCAGGTCACGTCTACTGGGCAACGGCTGTCTTCAAGCACGGATTCGAAGGCGACGGCCAGACCTTCGCCTTCAAGCATCGCCTCCTGGTTGATCTTCAACTCAAACTCCTGGCCTAATTGAACCACATCCGCTCTCCTCGGTTGCTGCGCGAACAAAGGGAACAAGGAAGCGAAGAAGACAAAGAGAGCAAAGGAGACAAAAAGGGAATAGGGAATGGGGATTGGGCATTGGGGACGGCGAAACAATTTCCTTCTCCCCACTCCCTGCTCCCTGCTCCCTATTCCCTTTTCGCATTCTCTTTGCATTCTCTCTCCTAACGCCTGATGTTCCCGGCGCTCATGGTTATCGGATCGAACGTCAGATCGGGGACGATCGCTCCGGACGGTGAAATCACCTGCAAGCCGAACCGATCTCCTCTTCCCGACTTGCTGCTGTCGCCCAGAGTCTCAATGTCAGAAAAATAATCACTGAGACACGGAGAAAGCGGTGGCGTCAGCCCGCGCTGGGGTCGGCGCCTCCGGAGAACTCTCTATATAAGCGTTGTTTCAGCGCTTATAGATCGATCGCCTGATTAGTGGTGAACCTGAATGTTCCCGCCGCTCAGGGTTATTGGATTGAATGTCAGACCGGGAATGATCGCTCCGCCAGGAGCGGTCACCCGCAAGCCGAACTGATCGTTCCTTCCCGGCTCCCCGTAGTCAATCACTCTGACTAGGAACGTGTGATTCCCCACGCCATTGAGCGTCGCATTGCCGATGAATACCCCCATATTACCAATTATCGAGAGCGACTGCATAGAAACGCTCTTGAGTTTCACATCGCCGGTCGGGCCGCATTCACTGTAAAGCAATTCGCCTTGTGGGGCGCCGTTCTTCTTGTACTTGACGTTGAACTCGAAGTTAGCAGTCAGGCCGTTGTGGACGATGGTTCCGCCGCCCGTGACGAATCCGAGCGTAGGATCATAGACCGCGAGCTGTGCGCCGCTGCCGGAACCGGCGTAATGGTTCCCGCCGACGTTGATGCCCACGTCATAGACGTTCACAGGAACATTGTTGAATGTCGCGCAGGCCGTGAGCGTCCCGCCGACGCCCCCTCCGCTCAAGGCGCCGTTCTGCGTGATCGGCGAACCCGGGCCGATCGGCGAAAGTGTGAAGGTCACCGGCGCCGCGTTGGAGATGTCGCCCGGACTCCCGTCGCTCACTTCGGCGACGGCGGCGCAGAGTGTAATCGGCCCGGCGGAGCCTCCGGGAGAGTTCACTTTGACTTGCGTCGGGTTCGCGGCTGATGGCGTTACGACGGCATTTTCCTTCTTAACCGTCAGCGTCGAAGCCCCCATACTGCCGAGGAGAACCGGATTCGAGCTGGTAAAGACAGCCTTCACCGGGTAGGAGCCCGCGGGCAGAAGGATCTGCGCATCCTTTGTCGCCACGCCGCTGCCATCGACCGGCGCCGCGCCGACTGAGACGTCATTGACAAAGAATTCGACCGATCCCATGGGGATTGGAGCCGGGCAGTTCTGCGAGACTGTCGTCGAACTCAAGGTGACGACGTCACTGTATTGAACCGGCGCCGGATTGGAGACCGTGGTTGTGGTGGTTGGGTTCGAACCGATGCACGCGCCGGAGATGTTGAGCGTATAGCTGGCGCCGCTAGGCGGTCCCGAAGGTACGTCAGTCACCACGATGGTGAAGGTCTGCTGCCCGGCAGGGATGTTGAAGGAATAAGTTCTGGAAGCCGCGCTCACCCCGGCGTCAGCCAGATAGTTCTGAGAGAGGTCGGCCGGGTTAAAGTTCCCGGAGTAGGCGGCGCTGAAGAGGATGATGGCGTTCGCGCCGCTGAGCGTCACCGTCACGCAACTTTCCGCGCTCGTCGGGCAAGTCGTGAAGGTATAGGCGTCGTATTGACGCGCGCCCGGCTGGGTCGTGCCGGGAAAGGCCTTCGCTAATCCACACAAACTAAGGATGCCGTCACGGAAGTGGCGAACGCCTATAGTCCCAGTTGCGGTGGTGAAACCCGGACCGGGCGCCGGGGCGACTGTATCGATCGTCGAAGAAATGTTGATCGGCGGCGGCGTCTGGACCGTGAAGGTAAACACTTTCGGGCTGGCGCTGGCGCCGCCCGTGTAGATCACCGTCAAAGTGAAGTTGATCGTCAGCGGGCAAGGGACATCGCTGGCGATGGTGAAAAGGAATGGCGCCGTGCTCGCCCCGCCGAGCGCCGGCAGATTGGGATAGCCGGACGCGCCCTGAGTGATGGTCACGCCAGGGGTCGAGGTAGTCAGCGCGGCCGTGATGCTCGTGGCGTCGAGCACGCCGGTGTTCTTCAATTGAATGTCAAGCCTGGCGCTTCCTCCTGTATTTTCGGTCTCTGTGACAGCGCCGAGTTCAATGTTTGCGAAGCCGGGAACTCCGAGGAACTGCAAGGCGGCGAAGGCGTCAATGATGCCCGCGCCGGAATCACGGTCCACGCCGGGCGCCTCTATGTCAATCGCGGTGCTCGTCAGCGCCGTGCGGATTTGCGCCGGGGTAAATGACGGGTTGGCGGATTTGAGTAAGGCGGCGATCGCTCCGGCGTGCGGCGCCGCCGCCGAAGTCCCGAAGAACGGGCTGCCGAATCCGCCGACGCCTGTGACCGAGACCCCGTCCGCCGCAGTGATGTCCGGCTTCTGGCGAACGAGGCCCCCAGTGGCCGAGACATCGCCGGGCGTGATAGGCGTCCCATCGGCCTGGAAGAAGATGCGGCGCGGGCCGTCCGAACTGAAGGCCTCGACCACGTTCAACGAGTTGAAAGGATTCGGAAAAGCCGCCCCGGCTGGAGTCGCCGCGCATCCAAAGGCGTTGGCGGCGGAGTTGTGGCCGCGCGTCTGTCCGGTCGTCCCGATTGAGAAGACGCCGCGGTTGGAGTTCAGATGAAGGAACCGATCCGCCGCGCCCGTCTTCTTCACGATCACGATGCGCGGGCCAGGGGCGGCTTGACTGACCTGCTCGTAGGGGTCCTGCGTCCCGTTTTGAATGTTGGTCGAACTGGCTACGACCGTCGTCCCGTCCGCGCTCAGGCGGAAGAGGTCATAATCGTTCGACGAACCGCCCAGCGGGTCTGACCAGTAGAGGCTGAGCGGGCGGACACTGGAGACCGTCAACAGGTTGAAGTTTTGCCCGCCAAAATTATGGAGACTGCCTACCGGCAGCGGCGCGCCCGTCGGGCCGCCGTCTACGAAATCCCCCTCCCAGACGCCAGACGTGCCGTCGTTGAGATTGCCTTCGTTGCCGGCCGATGAGAAATAAAGCGCGCCCGATGCAGTCACGTCGTTGACCGCCTGAATAACGATGCCGCCGTTCGTATTCGACCGCACGCCCGGGGCCTGCCCGTCATGGAACGGCGTCTCCACGAAATAGAACCAATCGTCGACGATGATGTCGCAGCCCGCGGCGCGAAGGTTGCGGATGTTTTGCGCGAATCTTGTGATGCCGGCGCTGGAGGTAGCGAAGAAAAGTTGGGCGCCCGGGGCGACGTCGTGAACAATTTCGAGCATGGCCGTGCCCTCGTCGCCGGAGCCGGCCTGTCCGGGCAGAACCGTAACCGGGCCGAGGTCGCCCGACGCCTGACTCGCCGCGAGGCTTGTTACTCCGTCTGAGAGCACCCCGATCTTGACTCCCGTTCCGTCTACATTAAATGTACCGCGCGCAGAGAACGCCCTGTGCGTGACATCGCCCTCGCTGCTCATGCTGCCCACGCCCGTACCAGCGGCCGACGCTCCTTCCTGTAGCGCAGCCGATACCAGGCTTCGGACCGTGGCTGCGCGGTTGTCGCCCCCGGGCGCCCGGTCATCAATCGCAGTCGATTGCGGGCCGGCCTGCGTCGCCCTAACAACTTGCGATGCCATCCCGTCCTGTTTCGGCCCGACGTAGATCACGTCCGACAGCGCCGCGATAGCTTCTATCTTATCAAGAGGGGCTTCAATGCGAACGCTGTTCTGCTCCAGGACGGAGTCGAGGATATTGGCGCCGTAAGCCTTGAGCTGGTTGAGCAAGTCGTCGCTGACCTTATTGACCTTGAGGTCCAAGGTCACGTTTCCCTTGGCGTCATATGGAAGGTCCGTTTGGAGCGTTCGTACGCCATCCGCGATCATGGCCCCGCTCCGCATCTTTTGTTCATAGATGAGCTGCGAGTCCATCTTCTGTTGCGCGCCCGTCCGCAATTCCTTCTCCCTGATGAGGGCTTCGATCTGCTTCAGCGCTTCGGAGCTTATGTCATCCTGCTGCGCCCTGGCGCCTGCCCCTGGAACCCCATTTGAAAATAGCCATCCCGCCAGACTCAACCCGGCGCAGGAAAAGATAATCAGCGTTGATGTCAATAACCACTGCTTTATTCGCCGTCGGTTTATCTGTTTTTGCGTCGTTAAAGTGGCGGGCTTGGACCTGGAGTTTCTATTCAATTTGAATCTCATCGTTGGGTGCTCCTTCGGGGTAGATGCCAAAATTCTGTCGCTCATCAGGGAGCGCGGCTTTATTGAGGTCTTATGATGGAAG
>DASTMP010000178.1:0-2604 GCA_035714085.1 Blastocatellia bacterium | reverse complement strand
CATCATCGCCGCCGCCTCAAAGCGCCCCGTCGCGCGCGCCGGAGCGGCCATCGTCACCGCCTCCCGCCCGCGAAAGCGCTCCTTCACGCCCGGCGGAAGGGTCGTCAGACCGCTCGTCGCCGCGCAAGCCCAACATTTAATAGCGCATACGGGACGCCGCTCGGGCTCGATGCTCCCCACAACCGAACAAGCCAGCCAATGATGGCTGGCCTGTTCGGTTTACCTCTTCATTGAGATAACCGTCTCGCCGGGTAATGACGGTTCAAAGAGCGTCAGCCTTTCGTCTTCGACCATCGGGCCGGTGACTTTGAATATCTCCTGCAGCCGCGGATCGGACGCGAGCTTCCGCCATTTCTCGTCGAATTCCGCGACCGAATCGAACTCCCACAACTCCAGGTATTCCTGCGCATCGCCGACGACGCTGCGCCAGATGCCCCAGAACCTGAATCCGTGCTCGCGAATCAACGGCAGCGTTCGCTCGGCGAATGTGCGGTCGTATTCGGCGACGTGATGCGCGCGTAATTTGTATGAGATTTTAAGCAGTACCATATGTGATTGCGGATTGTATAAGCCAATCCGCGATCCGCAATCAAAGATCAGGAGGGCAGGCCCTTTTCAACCACGCGCTCCATCGCTTCAGCGAATGTGTCTACTTCGCCGAGGGTGCTGTAAACGTTGGGCGTGATGCGCAGGCCTTCGAACTCCGGATGTTTGATCGGAGTAGTGATGATCCGATACTGATCGAAAAGATAAGCGGACAACTTACCGGGATCAACGCCTTCGATATTGACTAGGGCCAGTCCGCACGATAGTTTCGGGTCGTAACTGGTCAATATCTTCACCCCCTTCTGACCATCGAGCCGTTTAGCCCAACGGTGGAAGAGGAAACGCAAACGGGCCGCCTTGCGCTCAGGGCCGATGCCTTCGTGGAAATTAAGCGCTTCGTTGATGGCCAGCGCGTTCGCCGAAGGGTGAGTGCCAATCTCCTCGAACTTGCGGATGTTGGCGCCGTTCTTCTCTTCCGAAGCCATCAGCGCCCACAGGCCGGGAATTTTCGCTTTGCGAACGTACAGGAAGCCGGTGCCGTGCGGCGCCAGCAGCCACTTGTGCAAACTAGTGCCGTAAAAGTCGCAATCCAGGTCGGCGTGTTTGTACGGGAAATGCGCGAAGGCATGCGCGCCGTCAACAATCGCCTCAATGCCGCGCGCTCGCGCCAGTTGGCAGATACGTTTGACCGGATAGATCTGCCCGCTCAAGTTGGTGATGTGACAGAAATGGATGACGCGCGTTCGCGGCGTGATGTTGCGCTCGAAGATACCGATGATCTCATCATGATTTGTCGCCGGAACCGGAATGGAGATTTTTTTGACGGCGATACCTTCGCGCCGCTCACGCTGCCGCCAAGTGGTGAGCATTCGCGGGTAATCCTGGTTGGTCGTCAGAACTTCGTCGCCAGGTTTCAGGTCCAGTCCGAACTGGCAAATTTCCAGAGCCTCGCTGGCGTTGCGCGTGATGGCGATCTCTTCCATATCGCAGCCGAAGGCGAGCGCCAGGCGGCGACGAACGCTTTCAATCTGCGGGTCGAGGACGCGCCACATCGAATAGGCGGGCGCGTTGTTCGAAAATTCCAGATAACGTCGCATTGCGTCCTGCACGACGCGCGGGCTGGGACAGACGCCGCCGTTATTCAAATTGATCAGCGTCCGGTCAACCGTGAAAGCATGCTGAATCTCGAACCAGAAGTCTTCGTCTCCGGCCACGTCATCAGCCGTGCGCCTCGAAACGAAGCGCACGGCGCCGAGCGCGCGCGCCATACCATTCTCGTTGAAACTCGCGGTAGCCGCGCCGATCGCGGCCGCGCCTTTCAGAAATGATCGTCGAGTGAACATATACTTGCTCCTTCGGAAGATAGACAGGATTTACAGGATTTCTCAGAATTGATGACGCGATAAAATCCTGAGAAATCCTGTAAATCCTGTCTATATTCATTGTTTCTGCGCGTCGCAACGCGACATGTTTAACTCCTTACCAGTGTCCAGCATCTGCGAAACCGTTTTGAACGAATACCCTTCGCCCTTCAATCCCGTGATGACGCCCTTGACTTCTTTGCGTGATTCATTGCGGCTTTTGTACATCACGTGAAGCAGTATGATCGAACCCGGCCTGGCTTTCTCCATCACATGCGCGATGATTTTGTTCGAGTCAGCGGCGATCTCGGGATAAGAGTCAGGTTCGACGTCCCAGGTGATTGTCTTGCGTGAAGTCCTGGACAGAAAATACGGCAGCAGGATCAGTTTCTTGCCGTACGGCGGCCTGAAATGTATCGTCGATTGATACCCGGCCTGACGAATCAGCCGATCCGTGCGCTCGATTTCGGACTCGATAAATGACGGGGTCTTCAAGACCATCCGTTTGTGTGAATAGCTATGGTTGCCCAACTCATGTCCCGCCGCGACTATCTTTCGACCCTCTTCGAGATGTCGTTCAAGTTCCGAGCCAACGACAAAGAATGTGGCTTTGACGCCCTCTTCGTCGAGGACAGAAAGAACTTCTTCGGTCACGCCGGGAAGAGGGCCGTCGTCGAAAGTCAGGGCGACGATCTTC
>DASTMP010000177.1:0-34800 GCA_035714085.1 Blastocatellia bacterium | reverse complement strand
CTGTGCCTTCCATAGCAGCTAACCCAAAGAGGTCTATATGATGACGAAAAAAGTGTGTCTTTTGTTGGCGTCATTCAACATTCTCTGCGCCATTCACGGCCTCGCTAAGGCGCAATCATCAACCCTCCCAACCCACGATGCCGCGGTCGGGGCTTCTAAGGCGGAAGATCCGGCGCCGGCGAAGTCGAATTTCGAGCTATCCCGCGAGATCGAGGAGCTACGGCATAGAGTGGAGGATTTGGAGAGTCAGAATCATGCGCTTGTCGAGCTACTCAACGCCGTCAAAATCAAACTGGCGGCGCTGCCTGAACCGGCGCTGCCAGATGAGCGGCGGGCCGCAAGCTTTCATCCCGGCGCCGCTGCGCCCCCACGCGCGGCGGCTTCGACTGAAATGGCTAGAGCGAAGACCCCAACCGAGGCGCGCGCGGAGCAACCAGCCGCAGAGCAACCCGCCCAGGCAAAGGCGGCAGATGGCGACAAGCCGTTGCATTGGTCAGACATTCTCGGCTCGGAAAATCAGTTCAAGCTCTACGGCTTTT
Organism: Blastocatellia bacterium; assembly: GCA_035714085.1. Classification (GTDB taxonomy): domain Bacteria; phylum Acidobacteriota; class Blastocatellia; order RBC074; family RBC074; genus JAJVID01. The sequence goes on along the minus strand of DASTMP010000177.1, from coordinate 34,261 downwards.
TGCGGCTGGATGTAGACTATGACAGTCAGCGCGCTAACAGCGACCAGGGGCCACTGTTCATTACTTCGGCGGACCCGCGCATCGGAACGCCGCATGCCGAAGATTTCTCGATGCACCCACGACTCTCGCGTTTTGGCATAGATTACTCCGGCCCGCGCATTGCCGCGCTGGGCGATAGTAAGTTGTCGGGCAAATTCGAGATTGATTTTGAGAACGGCGGGTCAGAGTCGCGCCAGATCATTCGCATTCGTCACGGTTATCTCAAAATGGATTGGGATAATCATTTCTCGATCCTCGCCGGTCAGACATGGGACGTCGTTTCGCCGCTCTTCCCCACGGTCAACAATGACACGCTGATGTGGAACGCCGGTAACGTCGGCGACCGCAGACCCCAATTCCGCGCGACTTGGGAACCAAAGATCGGGCAGGGCCAGTGGTCTTTTTCCGGCGCCGCCGGTTTGATGGGGGCGATTGACGCTCAAGACCTGGACAATAATGGCTATCGCGACGGCGAAGAGTCAGGGCGGCCCAACGCGCAGGCCCGCATCGGCTATGCCCATTCGTCGTGGGTGAAAGATCAGCGCGCCAGTCTGGGCTTTTCCGGATTTTACGGATTGCTGAATACGACTCGCCCCATTGTAGGTCGGACCAGTTTTCACAGCCAGTTGGCCAATATCGACTACACGCTCCCACTCAGCAGCCGCCTCTCGTTGCGCGGCGAAGGATGGTGGGGGCGCAACATGAGCGACGTGCGCGGCGGCGCCGGACAGGGGATCAATCTAACGAACGGGCGAGAGATACGCGGGAGGGGCGGTTGGTCTGAGCTCAGCCTGAAGATTTCTCGTTACTGGTCGTTCCACCCGGGCTACACCACGGATGACCCAGTGGACGCAGACGTCCCCGGCGGAGGCCGCACTCGCAATCGCGCCTACTATTTCGGCAACCGTATCACGCCGGGTGGGAACTTTTTGCTCGGGTTCGATTACTTGCGATGGCTCACTGATTACAAGGGCTTCCTCCCGGGCGAGGCTAATCGGTTAAACATTTTCCTGCAGTACAACTTCTGAAAACAGATCAGTACCGCGAGCGGTAGCGAGCGAGCTTCACATTGAGGAGCCGCTCGCTACCGCTCGCGGTACTGATCCAGCGGCCCCTGCACGCTCGCCCACCTACCTATTGACATCCGATTGGTCAGCCTTTACCCTCTGTCCTATCGAAAACCGATAGGCGTCGCTGATGTAACGCGCCACATCACTTACTTCCGTCCCGGCGCCTGCCCCTCCCTGGCGCTGACCGCAAGGAGGCTGAAATGCTGAGCAGATTGAAGACCGCGTTGCGGGCGCTGCTGCGTAGGTCGCAGGCCGAACGCGAATTGGATGAAGAACTGCGCTACCACATCGAACAGCAGACCGAGCAGAACATCCGGCTGGGGATGAATCCGGAGGAGGCGCGGCATGCCGCTCGCAAGGCTTTCGGCGGAGTGGAGCAGGCGAAGGAGCGGAGCCGCGACGCTCGCGGCGTGAGATGGATCGAGGATTTGTGGCAAGACCTGCGCTACGGCGCGCGGATGTTGCTGAAGAGCCCAGGTTTCACCTTGGTTGCCGCAATCACGCTGGGGCTCGGCATCGGCGCGAACACGACTATTTTCAGCGCTATTGATTCGCTGATTCTCCATCCCTTTGCGTTGCCGAATCAGAGCCGTCTGGTAGTGATTTACGAGCGGAACTTGGGCGTGGGCATTACACGGAATGGGGTCGCGCCGGGGAACTTGCGCGACTGGAGTACACAAAGCCAGACCTTTGAGCGATTCGTCTCCTGGCAGCCCGACGCTTTCGATTTGGCGGGAGCGGATCAACCAGAAAGGGTTTTTGGCTATCGCGTTTCGACAGGGTTCTTCGCCGCCTTAGGCGTGCAGCCGCTTTTGGGGCGTGACTTTCAGCCGGATGAAGGTATGGCAGGGCGCGAACAGGTCGTCATACTCAAGCACAGCTTATGGCGCCAGCGCTTTGGTTCCGACCCGAATATTCTGGGTCAGTCAATCAGGCTGAATAGCAAAGCCTATACGGTCATTGGCGTGATGCCAAAAGATTTCAATTTTCCCTACAACAGCGGTGAATTTTGGACGCCCTTCGTGTTTCCTGCGCAACTCGCGGAGGATCGTGAGAACCATACTTTTCGTGTGTTTGGGTTATTGAAGCCTGGCGTCAGTCTGGCGCAGGGCGATGCGGAACTCCGCGCGTTATCGTTGCGCGCGCAGCGGCAATACCCCGCTACCAACAGCGGCGTCGAAGCCGTCGCAGTCGGGCTGAATGAAGAATACACGCGGGACGCGCGCGCGTATTCGTCGTTTACGATTGGCGCAGTGGCGTTCGTATTGCTGATTGCCTGCGCGAATGTAGCCAACCTCCTGCTGGCGCGCGGCTCGGCCCGTCAAAAGGAATTGGCGGTGCGCATGGCGCTCGGCGCAAATCGCTGGCGCGTAATGAGGCAGTTGCTTACGGAAAGCCTGCTGCTTGCGCTGCTCGGAGGGTTCGTGGGACTCGCATTTTCTGTGTGGGGAATAACCGCCTTGGCAAACGCCTTCCCGCAATCCTTTACTCAATATATGCCGGGTTGGGAGCATCTTGGCATCAACGCCTGGGCGCTGGGATTCACGATGTTGGTTTCGTTGTTGACAGGCGTTCTGTGCGGGTTGCTGCCCGCGTGGCAGGCGACCAAAGCCGACTTCAACGAAACCCTTAAAGACGGGGGCAAAGGCGCGGCGAGCAGCGCGCGCAATCGGTGGCGGAATATTTTGGTCGTGGCGGAAGTGGCGTTGTCGCTTGTGCTATTGGCGGGCGCGGGGTTGTTGATCCGAAGCTTCATCATCATTCTCAACACCGATCCCGGCTTCAATCCGGACAACGCCCTGGTCACGCGTATCATTTTGCCGGAAGACCGCTACTCGCAACCCGAACAAATCATCAATTTTTATCAGGAACTGACGCGACGTGTGGCGGCTTTGCCAGGCGTCGCAGCCGTCGGCGAGGCTGACGGTTTGCCGCTGGGGGGATGGTCTATCAACTCTTTTCAGATCGTCGGACAACCGCCCGTTCCCAAGTCCGCGCAACCGACGGTCGGCGCCCTGGTAGCGACGCCCGGTTATTTCGCCGCGATTGGGACGCCGCTGCGCGCAGGTCGTTTGTTCACGGCGCGGGACGACGCCAATGCGCCGCGTGTTGCGCTGGTGAACGAAGCGTTTGCGCAACGATATTTTGCGGAAGGCTCAGCCATCGGGCAGCGGCTCACCATCGATGAAGGCCCGCCCAGTGAAATCGTAGGCGTCGTGGCGAATACCATCAGTAGCAATTTGGACGATCAGGCGCCGCCCGGTGTCTACCAACCGTTCGCGCAACGTCCAAACCGCGAAATGGCTTTGATTGTGCGCGGGCAAGCGAATCAGACAGGGCAGGAAAACGTGACTCAAGTAGTAGGCGCGATTCGGAAGGAGTTGGCTGCGCTGGACGCCAACTTGTCATTCTCATGGTACCTGATGCTGCGCGAATTCATCGCATTTCTCATTTCACCCAGGCGCGTCATTACCACGCTGCTGGGAATCTTCGCGTTGCTGGCATTGGCCATGGCGACTGTTGGGCTTTACGCCGTGATGTCTTTTGCCGTGGCGCAACGCACTCACGAAATCGGAATTCGTCTGGCGCTCGGCGCGCAAAAACGAGATGTGATCGTGATCGTAGTGAAGCAAGGACTCCGCCTGGTCAGCCTTGGAATCAGCATTGGATTACTCGGGGCGTTCGCCGTGACTCGCGTTTTGTCGCAAATCCTGTATGGCGTGAAGGCGTCTGATCCGATTACTTATGCAATGGTAGGGGGCTTACTTTTCGCGACCGCGCTTGTGGCCTGCATCGCCCCGGCGCGAAGGGCTACGAATGTCGATCCGATCATCGCTCTTCGCGCTTACTGAGCCGGCATTACAAATGAGTTAACCAGCCTGAAGGGATATGGGATGCTAAACAAATTAAGGACGCGGCTACGCGCGCTGCTGCGAAAATCAGAAATGGAGCGCGAACTGGATGAAGAACTGCGCTATCACGTCGAGCGACAGACCGAGCAGAACATCCGGCTTGGGATGAGTCCGGAAGAGGCGCGCATTACCGCTCGCAAGGCTTTCGGCGGAATTGAGCAGGCGAAGGAACGGAGCCGCGACGCTTGCGGCGTGAGGTGGATTGAGGATTTGTGGCAAGACCTGCGATATGGCCTGCGAATGATGTTGAAAAGGCCGGGTTTTACCTTGATTGCGATCGGCATGTTGGCGGTCGGGATCGCGGCAAATACCACGATTTTCAGCATAGCGGACGCGCTGATATTTCGGCCATTCGATTTCCCGAATCAGGATCGGCTGGTGATGATCTGGTCACAAAGCAAGTCAGCCGGTTACCACCACAAGTACATCCCGACCGGATTATTCACCGATTGGCAGGAACAGAGCCATAGCTTCGAGCAGCTCGTCCGTTACAACGGTGAACTGACTTATATAACAGGAGCGCATGATCCGGAACAAATATGGGGACATGCCGTATCCGCCAATTTCTTCGACGCCGTCGGCGTAAAGGCCGCTCTCGGCCGGACCATGCAAAAGGGAGAAGATGAGCCCGGGCGCGATCAGGTGGTAGTGCTCAGGCATAGTTTTTGGAAGCGGCGCTTCAACTCCGATCCCGACATTGTGGGCAAGACGATGACGATCAATGGAAGAACGTTTACTGTCATCGGCGTGATGCCCGAGAAGTTCAATTTTCCCGCGCAATTTGGTCATGCCCAGTTATGGACGCCGCTCACAGTTGAGGAGGAGGCGAAGCGTGATTACACCCGTGGCGCTCACCTCGCATTTGGATTGCTCAAACCCGGCGTGAGCATTGAAGAGGCCAACGCAGAGCTTGATTCCATTTTGCAGCGGGCGATGCCGCGCCGCGACCAGGAATTTAACGCCTGGCCCTCGGCCCAGGTGGTCGGGATGACTGAAGATTATGTGCGCGATACGAAAAAATATTTGCCGCCGCTGATCGGTACGGTCGCATTCATGCTGTTGATCGTCTGCGCGAATATGGCGAATATGCTGTTTGGCCGCGCGATGGAACGCCGGAAGGAGATCGCTGTACGGCTGGCGCTGGGAGCGTCGCGCCGGCGCCTTGTCGGCCAGATGCTGACCGAAAGCATGCTGCTCGCGTTCGCGGGCGGCGTCATCGGACTGCTCCTGTCGATCTGGGCGGTTTATCTGTTCAAAGGCGCAGTGCCGGAGGAACTTGCTCGATTCATCCCGGGATTCGATCGCCTCGGCGTCAATCGGATTGCGCTGCTTTTCAATTTACTGATCACTATGCTCACGGGCTTGCTCTTTGGCCTGGCGCCCGCGTGGCAGTTGAGCAAACCCAATCCCAATGAATCCTTGAAGGAAGGATTGAAGGGAACCTCATCAGCAGGGTTGCATAGACGTATGCGGGGCTCGCTGGTGATCGTAGAAGTCGCATTGTCCCTGGTCCTGCTGATCGGCGCGGGGCTGATGGTCCGCAGCTTCGTGGCGATGTTGCGCGATGATTTCGGTTTCAAGCCCGAGAATGTGTTGAGCGTTGATCTTATGTATAGAGGCGATGGATCGAACGTCCGCAGTTTTTATGACCGGTTGCTAGAACGCCTTGAAACGCTGCCCGGCGTCACGGCAGTGGGGGCGAGCAACTCTCTTCCAATGGGAGGCAACGAGAATGCGCTTATTGAGGTCGCTGGACGAACGCCGTCCGGAAAAGTCGAAAGGCTTATTGACTTTCGCGCAGTGACGCCCCGGTATTTCAAAGCGATCGGCATGTCACTGCGGCGAGGCCGCGATTTCACCGCGGCGGATAATGAACATGCCCAAAAAGTCGTGATCATCAATGAGGCGTTGGCCCGCCAGTTCTTTCCCAATCAGGATGTCATAGGGCAGCGGTTCGGTTTAGGGGAACAGGTTATTGTCGGAATCGTGGGGGACGCCAGGGACGATAATCTCGATAAAGCTGCGGCGCCGGGTTTCTATGCGCCTTTCGCGCAGGAACCCAGGCATGGAATGGGCGTCATCCTGCGCTCGACTATTGAGCCGGAGGCGCTGATCGCCGCGGTTCGTAACGTTGTGACGGAACTCTATCCGGCCCAGCCAATCCTCGGTTTTAAAACCATGGAACAGAAAATCCATGAGCGAACCGCGCCAAAACGAATCATGACCGTGATGATGGGAATCTTCGCGGGGATCGCACTGCTGCTCGCCGGGATGGGACTTTACGCTGTGATGGCCTACGCCGTCTCGCAGCGCACACACGAAATCGGCGTCCGCCTGGCGCTGGGCGCGCAGAGTAACAATATTCTACGGCTGATTCTTGGGTCGGGGCTGAAGTTGACGCTCGCGGGAATGGCGCTCGGAATGGCGGGAGCGTTCGCTCTGACCAAGTTCATGGAGTCGCTTCTGTATGGGATCGGCGCGAGAGATGCGCTGACCTTTATCCTGGCTTCCTCGACGCTGGTAGGAGCGGCGCTCCTGGCCTGTTGGTTGCCGGCGCGGCGGGCGACGAGAGTAGATCCGTTGGTCGCGCTTCGCAATGAGTGATTCGGATTTATAAATGGGATAAGCCAATCTGCCAATCTTAAGGATGTCAAGATGCTAAATAAATTAAGGACGAGGTTGCGCGCGCTGCTGCGTAAATCGGAGATGGAGCGTGAGCTGGACGACGAGCTGCGCTTTCATATCGAACAACAGACCGAGCAGAACATACGACTGGGAATGAATCCGAAAGAAGCGCGCTACGCGGCTCGCAAGGCTTTCGGAGGAGTGGAGCAGGCGAAGGAGCGGAGCCGCGACGCTCGCGGGGCGCGATGGCTCGAAGACATTTGGTATGACCTACGCTATGGCGCCCGAATGTTGATGAAGAATTCCGGCTTTACTCTTGTAGCAGTGAGCACACTCGCGCTCGGCATTGGAGCGAACACCGCGATCTTCAGTGTGGTGAATGCGACCCTGCTTCGGCCACTTCCGTACAAGGACCCAGACCGGATTGTGATGGTGTGGGGAATCAATCCTGGCGGATACGGTTGGCGCGGCAAATCGGGATTTTCTGCGCCAAGCTTCCTGGATTGTCAACAACGGAACCAGGTCTTCGAAAGCATGGCGGCGTTCCATCAGGACAACTTTACGTTGACGGGAACCGGCAATCCGGAGTTCATTCGCGCCGGTGTGGTTACGCGCGAATTCTTCGATGTGTTTGCGGCTCAGCCGATCCTGGGGCGCACATTTCTGCCGCAAGAGACGCAGACCGGTCAGGAGCGCGTGGCCGTGCTGAGTTATGGCCTGTGGCGCCGGCGCTTCGGGTCAGACCCGAGTATCATCGGACAAACAATCCGGCTGGATGGCGCCCCCTACACAATTATCGGCGTACTGCCGCAAGGTTTTGACTTCACGATTCCGGATTTCTTTCGATCCAGAGATGTGTGGGTTCCTGCTGTTCTGCCTCGCGATAATTCCGCGCGCGGCAATAAATATCTCAGTGTTATCGCGCGCCTCAAACCAGGGGTTAGCCTGGGTGGCGCCGAGCAAGAGATGCGCGCCATTACCGAGCAACTGGCGCGTGAGTATCCGCGTTATATGACCGGATTTGGCGTGAAGCTGATACCGCTACACGAACAGATTTTCGGCGACATCCGTTTGGTATTGCTGTTGCTGTTCGGCTCCGTCGGCTTCGTGTTGCTGATCGCATGCGCAAACGTAGCCAATCTGCAATTGGCGCGCGCCTCTACGCGGCAGAAGGAGATCGCTATCCGGACGGCGCTGGGAGCAAGCAGGGGGCGCGTGCTGCGACAGCTACTCACAGAGAGTATGCTTCTCGCCTTGATCGGAGGGACGCTGGGCTTGCTCCTGGCGTCATGGGGAATCCGGCTTCTGATGGGACTTGGCCTGGCGGGTATTCCCCAAGAGACTGTGGTCAGGGTTGATTCCACAGCGCTCGCTTATTCCATGGTCCTCTCACTCATCACCGGCATACTTTTCGGTCTTGCGCCGGCATTACAATCTACGCCGAATCGGCTGAGCGAATCACTCAAGGAGGGCGGAAGACAATCTGCGACAAACGAAAGCGGCCACCGTCTTCGCAGGCTTATCACGGTCTCCGAGGTCGCGCTCTCCATGATCCTGCTCATTGGCGCCGGCCTCTTGATTCGCAGCTTCGTCGGATTGCTCCGGGTGAATCCGGGCTTCGAGACCAAAAACATCCTGACAATGCGGTTCGGGCTGCCTGAACATTCTTACCCGGATGAGATAAAACAAGTCGCGTTTTACACGCAACTGATGGAACGAATCAAGGCGTTCCCCGGAGTGATCGCGGTCGGGACGACGGATGAGCTCCCGCCCACGATGGGTCAGCATACGAATTCATTTTCGCTAGAAGGGCGCGCGCCCATAGATCAATCGAATCAATCGCTCGCAGTCCAGAGCCGCTTGGTCAGCGCGGACTACTTTCGAGTAATGGGCATCCCGATCATCGCGGGGCGTGTATTTTCCGAGGCCGACGCAGCTTCAGCGGCGCCGGTCGCCCTGATTAATCAGAGCTTTGCCCACCGCTTTTTCCCGAACGAGAGTCCCATCGGCCAGCATTTAAGATTTCGATCGGCGAATCCATGGATAACCATTGTCGGAATTGTGGGAGATGTGCGAGGCTTTGGGCTGGACAAACAGCCGAGCAGCGAAATCTATCTATTTTATCAACAACAAAGTCCCCTGCCTTATAACCCCTTATCGCGCCTGAGCGTGGTTGTTCGGACGGCGGATGATCATAGCAGTATTGCACCGGCGGCGCTGGGAGCTGTTCGTGAACTGGACAAAGATTTGCCGCTTCCACAAGCGCGAACGATGGAGACCGTCCTCGCGGCCTCTGTCGCTGAGCGGCGCTCCAACATGCTCTTGCTCGGCGTATTCGCCGCGATCGCGCTGATCCTGACCAGTGTCGGGATTTACGGAGTGATCTCCTACTCGGTCGCTCAGCGAACACAGGAGATTGGAGTTCGTATCGCGCTAGGCGCGCAGTCGCGCGATGTCACGACGCTTGTGCTGAGAACCGGAATGAAGCTGGTGTTGATGGGAATCGTCATCGGATCAGCCGGCGCTTTTGCCCTGACGCGGTGGATGACGAGCCTGCTGTTCGAAGTTAGCGCGACCGATTCACTGACGTTCATTGTGACCGCGTTGTTACTCACCGCGATCGCTCTGTTGGCCTGCTATATCCCGGCGCGTCGGGCGACGAGAGTAGACCCATTGGTCGCTCTTCGCAATGAGTAATTCGGATTTATAAATGAGATAAGCCAATCCGCCAATCTTAAGGATGTCAAGATGCTAAACAGATTAAGGACGCGGCTGCGCGCGCTGCTGCGCAAATCAGAGATGGAGCATGAGCTGGACGAGGAGTTGCGCTACCACGTCGAACGACAGACCGAGCAGAACATACGCCTCGGGATGAGCCCGGAAGAGGCGCGCATTGCCGCTCGCAAGGCTTTCGGAGGAGTGGAGCAGGCGAAGGAGCGGAGCCGCGACGCTCGTGGCATGCGATGGATTGAGGATTTGTGGCAAGACCTGCGCTATGGCGCGCGAATGTTGCTGAAGAATCCCGGTTTCACCCTGATATCCGTACTGACATTAGCCCTGGGGATTGGCGCGAATTCGGCGATCTTCAGTGTGGTGAACGCCGTGTTGCTCAATCCGTTCGCCTACCCGGACACCGATCGGATCATGAATTTGTCCACGTACGAGTTGGCTCAGCCAGAATATGAAAGGGGCGTCAGCTACCCGAATTTTCTGGATTGGCAAAAACAGCAAAGCGTCTTTACTCATCTGGCGGCGGAGGGCTTTCAGAGCTTCCATCTGACCGGCGGCGGCGAACCGGAGATTGTCAACGGCGCTCCCATTTCACCCGAAACCTTCTCGTTGTTGGAGGTCCCGCCCTACCTTGGTCGTGTTTTCACTGCCGAGGACAACCGGCTCGATTCCGCCCCGAAGGCGACGCTGAGTTATGCATTCTGGCAAAGGCGCTTTGGCGGCGAGAGCAGCGTCATCGGCCGCACGATGCTGCTCGATAATCAGGTGTATACGATCATCGGCGTCATGCCGCCTCGTTTCAAATTCGGGGGGGCTGATGTGTGGGTTCCGATCGGTCTGTTTGCAAACGAGTCTCCGAACACCGTCCGCGCAGCCAGTTATCATTGGGTCGTGGGTCGTCTGAAACCAGGCGTAAGGATCGAGCAGGCGCGCGCCGAAATGAACGCGATTTCCGCGCGTCTGGCCAAGCAGTACCCCGAATCGAGCATAGACGTCGGCGTGAGGGTCACGCCGCTGAGCGAAAAAGTCACGCGCGAAATTCGCCCGTCGCTGCTGGCGTTGATGGGCGCGGTCGTGTTTGTGCTGCTGATTGCCTGCGCCAACGTCGCCAATCTGCTGATTGCGCGCGCCGCGGCGCGCGAGAAGGAACTGGCGATCCGCGCGGCGCTGGGAGCGGGGCGCTTGCGTCTGGTTCGCCAATTGTTGTTAGAAAGCCTGTCCCTGGCGACGCTCGGAGGTCTTGCCGGTTTCTTACTGGCGCGGTGGGGAGTGGAATTGCTTTTGAAGCTGGCGCCGAACGACCTCATTCCCGGCGAAGCCGTCATCGGAGTCGATTTGCAGACGCTGGGCTTTACATTGCTCCTCACTTTGCTGACGACCTTGATTTGCAGCCTGCTCCCCGCGCTGCAATTTTCGAAGGGCGCTGTTCTTGACGGATTGAAAGAGGGCGCCCGCCTTTCCACAAGCGCGTCCGGCAATCAACGGACGCGCGGCGCGCTGGTCACTCTCGAAGTCGCCTTATCCGTCATCCTGCTGATCGGCGCCGGGCTGTTGATCAAAAGTTTCGCTCGTTTGCAGCAAGTCGAGTTCGGCTTCAAAAAGGAATCCCTGCTGGCGATCGATCTAAAGTTCTCGCCAGGCAAATACGACCAGCCGCAGCTACTCGAGAACTTCTTTCGCGATGTCCTGGAACGCGTGAATGCGACGCCGGGCGTCGAATCCGCAGCGTTTATGAATGGAGCGCCGTTCACCGGTTCCGGAGTCGTCATACCGCTTGTCCGCGAAGGCCAATCCTTTTCCCATCTTCAAGAGCTTTCCGACAGGCACATCCGTTATTACGTCGTTTATGGAGATCTTGTGAACGCGCTCGGTTCGCCGCCGATCGCCGGGCGTGGTTTTACGCCGCGAGATACAGCGACTTCCGAGCCGGTCGCGATCATCAATCAGGCGGCGGCGGAAAAGTATTTTCCCGGAGAGAATCCGCTGGGCAAACGCATCAGGCTGGGCGTGCCGGAGAATTTGATTCAGCCGGACATGCCGGAAGGCTTCAAGAAGCTTCGATGGCTGACGGTGGTGGGCGTGGTTAAAAACCTCCGCGAATCCGGTTCCAGTTGGTTGCAGGAATTCCAGGCCGCCGGATATACGCCGCTGGCGCAGGCGCCGCCTATTCCGGTGATCTTCAATATCTCGACCTTATTGGTGAGATCCTCAAAAGATCCTGTCCCACTCGTCAATACAATTCGGCGCCAGATTCATTCCGTAGATCCCGATCTGCCGCTCGCAAACGTCGCCACAATGGAAGATCTCATTGATGATTCGTTCAAGCCGCAGCGATTCAACGCCCTTTTAATGGGATTGTTTGCGGCGCTCGCCCTGCTGCTGGCCGTGGTCGGACTGTACGGCGTCCTGTCTTACACGGTCGCGCAGCGAAGGCATGAAATCGGCATCCGCATGGCGCTGGGCGCGCAATCGCACAACATTGTCTTCCTGGTTCTGAAGCAGGGCTTGCGACTGACGATTTTGGGCGTGGCCATTGGACTGGCGGGCGCTTTTGGCCTGACGCGCCTCATCGAACGTTTGCTCTTCGGCGTAAGCGCGACCGACCCGCTGACATTTATCCTGATCGCGCTGTTGTTGACGCTCGTAGCTTTGCTGGCTTGCTGGATGCCGGCGCGGCGGGCGGCGAGAGTAGACCCGCTAGTTGCGCTTCGCACTGATTGATCGGTCATAAATGACATAAGCCAATCTGCCAATTTGGAGGATGTCAAGATGCTAAGCAAACTGAGGACGAGGCTGCGCGCGCTGCTGCGCAAATCGGAGATAGAGCGTGAACTGGACGAGGAGTTGCGCCTCCATATCGAACAACAGATCGAACAGAACATCCTGCTGGGGATGAATCCGGAAGAGGCGCGCTATGCCGCTCGCAGAGCTTTCGGCGGAGTGGAGCAGGCCAAGGAGCGGAGCCGCGACGCTCGTGGTGTGCGCTGGCTTGAAGAGCTTTGGCAAGACCTGCGTTACGGCGCGCGAATGATGATAAAACGACCCGGCTTCACGGCTGTAGCCGTCGTCACGCTGGCGTTGGGGATCGGCGCAAACACGGCGATCTTCAGCGTGGCGCATGCCGTGATGTGGCGTCCACTGCCCTATCAGCGACCCGAGCAACTGGTGATGGTCTGGGAGAGATCGACTAGGGAGAAAATGGCTCAACCGTCGCCGAACGAGCCCGCGTTGTTTCTTGCGTGGCGGGAAAACAAGGAGTTTTTTTCGGATATTGCGGCGTATGAAGACGCCGCGATCTCTCACAGCTCCCGTTTTTATCTAACCGGCGGAAATGAGCCGGAGCGGATTATGGGCGCATATGTGTCGGGAAATCTCTTTTCGCTGCTGGGCGTCAATGCGGCTCTGGGCAGAACATTCATGATCGAGGATGAACAGCCGGGGCGTGGGCAGGTCGTCATCCTCAGCGACGCCTTCTGGCGACGACGGTTCGGCGCTGATCCGGACGTGATCGGCAAGACAATTCGATTGAGCGACAAGGTGTTCACCGTCGCCGGTGTGGCTCCGGCCGAATTTAAACTAAGCTATCCGAACGCGACCGAGTTGTGGGCGCCGCTTACTTTCGGACCGAAAGAGAAGGCCGATTGGGAACAGGTCGCCTATAAAGTGGTTGCGCGTCTCAAGCCTGGCGTGACGATCGCGAATGCGCGGGAAGCGATGACACGCCTGACGCAGCGACTGGAAGCGCCGCATAAAAAATCTGTTCAGGACCTGTACGTTCAACTCGATCCGCTGCACGAATATTACTTCGGCGAGACGCGAAGACCGTTGCTGCTTTTGCTGGCCGCGGTGGTCGCGGTGTTGCTCATAGCATGCGTGAACGTCGCCAACCTGTCGCTGGCGCGGGCCATGGATAGAGGTAGAGAGATCGCCCTGCGCGCCGCAATGGGCGCGAGCCGAGGGCGGTTGATCAGGCAGATGTTGACTGAAAGCCTGATGCTTGGGGCGATAGGCGGAGTGGTTGGCGTAGCGCTGGCTTTTTGGGGGCGCGATTTGTTGGTCGGTTTGATGCCGAGCGCAGTCCCGCGCAGCGGCGACGTGAAGATAGACGCCTGGGCATTGGGCTTTACCGCGTTGCTTTCGATTTCGGCCGGCGTCATATCCGGGGTGATGCCGGCGCTTCAGGCGTCAAAGCCGGAGTTGAATGAGACGCTCAAGGCGGGCTCGCGCAGCGCCACGGCGCAATCCCGCGCGCGGAGATGGCGCGACGGACTTGTCGTCGTGGAGACGGCGCTGTCGTTGTTGCTGCTCGCCGGCGCCGGGTTGATGATTCGCAGCCTCTGGCGGCTACACCACGTCGAACTCGGCTTCGATCCGAAGAATGTTCTGACGATGCGTTTCACGATTCCGCCTTATAAATTCACCACAGACAGGAAGCAGAAAAGGGCGTTTATCGAAGCGCAGGAAAGGGCGTTCACCGAGCGAGTCGTCGAGCGCATCAAGACAACGCCGGGCGTCGTAAGCGTGGCGGCGGCGTCCTCAATTCCATTGCGCGGCGTAGATTATTTCTGTGGTTTTGGCATCGACGGGAAGCCGAGCGCGGAATACGGCGCGCGATGTCGGAGCGTCAGTAATAATTACTTCCGCACGATGGGCGTTCGTTTGTTGAAAGGCCGCACGTTTAACGAGCAGGACACGGCGCAGTCCGGCAGCGTGGCCGTGGTAACGGAAGAATTCGCAAGAAGGTTTTTTGCGAATGAAGAGCCGCTGGGTCAGCGGCTAAACCCTTTTGACGCGATGGCGGTGATCGTAGGCGTCGTCGCCGACGTGCGACACAAGCGGCCCGAACAAGCGCTTGAGCCGGCCGTTTACGTCCCACTTAGCCAGGGTATGTCGAACCCGTATTGTCTGGTCGTTCGCGCGGAAGGCGATCCATCGCAATTGTCGCCGGCGATACGGCGCGCCGTCTGGGCGGAAGACCAGGATCTACCGCTGGAAGAGGTCGCGACGATGGAGCAGATCACTGCGAACGCCATATCCGATTCGAGGTTCATTTCGATCGCGCTTGGAGTCTTCGCGTTGATCGCATTGCTGCTCGGCGCGACGGGAATTTACGGCGTGATTTCGCACTCCGTCGCCGGACGCACGCGCGAGATCGGTGTCCGCACGGCGCTCGGAGCGCAACGACCCGATCTGCTGTGGCTCGTCCTGGCGCAGGGACTGAAGTTGGCATTGATCGGCGTCGCGCTCGGCCTGATCGCGGCGTTTGGGCTGACACGGTTGATGAAGAGTTTGTTGTTCGGCGTGAGCGCGACCGATCCGTTGACGTTCGCGGCGATAACGGCATTGCTCGTGTTCGTCGCGTTGCTGGCTTGCTGGATACCGGCGCGGCGCGCGACAAAAGTAGACCCGGTGGTCGCGCTGCGCTGTGATTAGTTTCAGCAAGACGCCAGATCGGGGAGATAGGAAAAACACTGCCCGATCAGGACGCGCCTAATACACTGACGAACACCCATTCGATTTTTGCCACTTGACAAAATGTATAGATGTCTATCAATATGTCGATGCAAGCGATTGAAGAATATGGACGACAGACGTTTTCAAAAAGTGGCATTGCCGAAAGTGAAGTCTCGCGAATGATTTCGCTTTTTTTTGCGCAATAATATAGATCTTTGTAAATATATAAAAGTATCCAAACAAGGAGAAAAGGATGAGCGAACAGGGAAAAATAGCTTTGATTGCCGGCGCGAGCAGAGGGCCGGGTTTTGAGACGGCGCGGCGGCTGGCCAGGCGAGGCGTAAAAGTCTTGCTCGGAGCGCGAAGCGAAGAGCGCGGAAAAGAAGTCGAGGCGAAATTAAGAGGTGAAGGCCTGGAGGCCGAGTTTATTTTACTCGACGTGAACGACGAAAAGACTCAGGAAAGCGCGGCGCGCGTCATCGAAGAAAAATTCGGCAAATTGGACATATTGGTCAACAACGCGGGAGCCGAGATGGAAGGTTCAGCCGGCCTCGAAGTTCAAGCGGCCAGTCAAACGCCGATGGAGATTTACCGCAAAACCTTCGAAGCGAATTTCTTCACCCTTATCAAGCTGACACAGAAATTATTGCCGCTCGTCAAGAAAAGCGAGGCGGGACGCGTCGTGAACCTGTCGAGCGCGCTGGATTCTTCGACTCTTAATTCCGACCCGGCGAGCTTTCTATATGACTTCAAGGCGCCTGCGTATGACGCTTCAAGAGCGGCGGTCAATTCTTTCACGGCGCATCTGGCCCACGAGTTGAAAGACACGCCGATAAAGGTCAACGCGGCGCATCCGAGTTGGGCTCCGACAGAAATGCCCTGGTAATTTCAACGTTCATACCAAAATCAATTCGAGAGGGAGAAAATCATGGACTTACAACTGAAAGGCAAAGTGGCTCTGATTACGGGAAGCAGTTCGGGAATTGGCGCTTCAATCGCTAAAACTTTGGCGGGCGAAGGCGCGACGGTCATCGTTCACGGCCGCAACGCCGAAAGAACGAAACGAGTCGCCGATGAGATCAAGAAGGAAGGAGGCAAAGCGTTCACGGTTGTCGGCGCCCTGTCGGAAGAATCGGGCGCAAAAACGGTGGTCGAAGGGACGTTCAAAGCCGCCGGCCGGATCGATATTTTGATCAACAACGCGGGTGGCTCCGACGTTGCGCCAATCACCTGGGAGAGCGGCTCGCTGGCCGACTGGAAAGAAAAATTCGAGCAAAACTTTTTCAGCAGCATCCGAGTCTTACAAGCCGTTCTGCCGCAAATGAAAAATCTCGGCTGGGGGCGAGTCGTGCAGATCTCTACCGGTTTGGCGACGCAGCCTGGGACATTCATGGTGGATTACGCCGCCGCCAAAGCCGCAATGAACAATACTACTGTAAGTCTGGCGAAGGAATTCGCCAGGTTCGGCATAACGATCAACACAGTTTCGCCGGGGCCGATCGTGACGCCCGCCTTTGAACGCGTGGCTCGCGGAGTGGCTGAAGCCAATGGTTGGGGCGGGGACTGGGATGAAATCGAGAAAAGATTTGTCGAGGAGTCCGTTTCGACCTCGGTCGGACGCGCAGGGCGCGTCGAGGAGATCGCCAACGCCGTCGCATTTCTGGCCAGCCCGCTCGCCGGTTTTATCAACGGCGCAAATTTGCGGATTGACGGAGGCTTCGTCACGACGGTCAATTAACGAACTGAATGGTTGGAAGAGCTGATGTTGGCGCACATTGGAAAAATGAACGCCAGGGAAACAAAAAGGACAAGAAGAGCAAAAACAACAAAACTTTTGTCTATTTTGTCCTTTTTGCCTTTTTTGCTTCCCTTCTTCCATCTCCTTGTCTCGCATTGAGTGAGAGCGGCAGGTCGCTATTTCTTTTGCAATTCCGCGAGCGCCGCGAGCACCTCATCGCTGTGTTTGGCGACCTTTACACCGGGAAAAACCTTCGCGATTTTGCCTTGCGGGTCAATGATGAAGGTGTTGCGCGCCGAGAGCTTGGCGCCGTTGTATTCCATAACCGAGCCGTATGTGGCTGAGACTTTGGCCTCCGTATCAGCCAGTAATTTGAAATTCAGTCCCTCCTTTGCGCAGAAACTCTGGTGCGACTCCGTCGAATCCACGCTGACGCCGAGAATCACTGCTCCGGCCTTATCGTACTGCGCTAAATCGCGCTGGAAGTTGCGAGCCTCAATGGTGCAGCCCGACGTGAAATCCTTCGGGTAAAAATAGAGAACCACCCATTTGTTGCGATAATCCTTGAGACTGACATCCTTGCCCTCATCGTTCTTGAGCGTGAAATCAGGGGCAGCCTTGCCGACTTCGGGGAGCGCGCTGTCTGCGGCGGCAATGGCGGAAGCGATCAGCGTTGACAGGCAAATTAACAGGGTAATGAACAAAGTCCGATTGAATTTCATGTTTCTCCTTTGGAAGTTTCAGTTGATCTAGCGCCGGCGGTGGCCGGCGAGGCATTATAATCTGTTTGACCGGCTATAACGAAAATAGACAGGATTTACAAGATTTATCAGGATGCTGTGAATTGAGAAAAATCCTGTGAATCATGTCTATTTCCTGAGGAGGATCAAGCCGGTAAGGCTGATTGACGCCGCTGCAGGAAACGGCGGACCGCGGGATCGCGCTCGAGACCGATCGCCATTTCGTAGGCGCGGCGGGCTTCGCCATGCGCTCCCGTCCGGGTTAGCAGTTCCGCGCGCGCAGCCCAATAAGGTTGATATTCTGTGATCCGCGCATCGACGGCCGCCTCTTGCAGCGCATCGAGCGCTTTGCCGGCGCCATGCAGCTCCGCGACGGCCAGGGCGCGGTTGATGGCGACCACCGGGGAGCCGGTGAGCGTCGACAGCGCGTCGTAAAGTTGCACAACCGACTCCCAGTTGGCCTGACCCGCGCAGCGACGATAGACGTGCGCCGACTGCAAGGCGGCTTCGAGCTGATACCTGCCAATGGAGCCCAGCGGGCTGGCGCGCCGAAGCAGCGTCTCGGCCGCAACGATCATCCGCCAATCCCACAGCGCAGTATCCTGATCGGCAAGCGGAACGTATTCGCCGTCCACGTTGCGTCGCGCGTGGCGTCTGGCTTCCGCATGAAGCATAAGCGCCAGCAATCCCAGAGCCTCCGGTTCCTCCGGCAGCAACTCTGCTACGAGCCTGGACAGAAAGAACGCTTCTTCGGTGAGGCCGCGGCGGACGACATCAGTTGCGCCAGCGTCCGTCCAACCTTCCGCGAAGGCGGCGTAAATGGCGTCCAGCACTGCCTCGAGCCGGCTGGGAATCCCCTCGCGCTCCGGGACGCTGAACGGAATGCCGGCCTGCCGTATCTTGTTCTTGGCGCGTACGAGTCGCTTGCCCATGGCCGCCGGAGATGTGAGAAAGGCCGAGGCGATCATCTTCGCGTCCAACCCGAGCACTACCTGCAGCATCAGCGGCGCGCGGATTCCAGTCTCAATAGCCGGATGCGCGCAGGCGAACATCAGCGCGAGACGACGGTCCGGGATTTCCGCGTCCGTCGCTGCGGCGTCCAACCCTTCAGCAAGATGCTGCAACCGCTCGGCCGCAGCCTCGCTGTGACGGCGTCTGCGCGCGAGGTCGATCATCTTTCGGCGGGCGACGGTCAGCAGCCATGCTTCCGGATTCGCCGGACAGCCATTCTGCGGCCAATCTGTCAGGGCCGATACGAACGCCTCCGAAAGGGCGTCTTCGGCGGCCGCTACATCCCGCGTGCGAGCCGCCAGAAAAGCGACCAGCTTGCCATAACTGCGGCGCGCAACAGTCTCCGCTATGCTTTCCGTCACATTATCCATTACGCCGTCGGCTCGTAACACAACAAAACATTCCCATTGCCGAAGGCCCGCGTCTTTGTCAGCTTCAGCCGCAGTTTCTCTTTAACGCCGTCGAACATCGTTCTCCCCTTGCCGAGAATGACGGGATTCACCACGATCTGGTATTCATCGATCAACCCCTCCTGCGCCAATTGCGAAACAATGCTGCCGCTTCCCAAAATCACCATGTCTTCTCCGGGGGCCTGCTTCATTTTTCGCATTTCCGCAGCCAGGTCGCCCTTCAGGAGAGTCGTGTTGTTCCACGACGCCTGGTTCAGGGTTTTCGAGAACACGACCTTCGGCAAGCTATTCATCCCTTCGGCCACAGCAGGCATACTCTCGATCGCAAAAGACGTCGGCCAGAAGCTCGCCATAAGTTCATAAGTAATCCTGCCGAACACCAGCATTCCTCCGCCACTCGCATTTCCCGAGACAAACGCATCCCACTCAGCGTCCTGATGATCCGCATGGGCCCAGCTCATTTCGCCGTTGGCGTCTACAAAGTAGCCATCCAGCGATACGTGATTGAAAACGATCAGTCTCCGCATGTTTCTTCTCCTATGGAAAACACCCACGAAGAAACGAAGCGCGCGAAGGTTCTTCAGATTTTTTTCGTGTCATTCGTTTCTTCGTGGTTGATTTTGATTTTACTCCGCCTTGGTGTAATCGCCGATATCCGTGGTCAGCAGCGTGCCCTCCCAGAGCGGACGCACTTCGACAATACCGTGCAGGGCGGTCGGGGAGCGGGCCGCCCACGAGATCGCGGCGTCGAGATCGGGCGCCTCGATGATATGAAAGCCACCCAATTGCTCTTTCGAGTCGGCATAGGGGCCATCCAACACCTGGGGCTTGCCGTCCGCGATTCGCACGGTCGTCGCCTCCGAAGAGGGCTTCAGGCCGCGGCTGCTTCTGAGCACACCCGCCTCCTTCATCGCCTTCATGTACGCTTTATAGGCTCCCAGCCAGTGTTCCTGCTCGGCCCGCGACAGCGTGGGCCAACCACCCTCGTTCACATAGTCCATCAGAATGTATTGCATCTGTAGTCTCCTTAATGGTTCGTGTGTGGGGCGCTATGCTCCGTCACTACAATGACGTTCGAATCCCAGCGATTTGGACAGGGGGATCAAAAACGAAGAAATAATTATTCGACTGCAAACGATTTCGCGCATGAAGCTCCCGCGCTGCGGAGCGGCGCAACAGCGACAGCGACACAGGTCATTTGTTGTGAAGGCGACTCCGCCGGTAGTCACTCGTTCCTGGCTACGCGCCATGCGTGATAGAACGCAGCCATTGAGTCATATCTGCGCGAGCGCTCGGGCTCGCACGCTCTGGCGACGACTTCGAACAAGGCGCGCGTTCCGCGAAACGCGTCCGCATTTAGCGAGCCGTCAGACAGGAAGACCAAAGCCGTCCGGCCCATCACGAAAACATTGGTCCGTTCGTCGATAAGAGCGCCCAATTCGAATTCTTCCGGCGCCATAAATCGTGTGGATCCGAACATGCGTCCCATCTCGTTGCGGAACGGGCCTTCTCTGTACATATCGAGGTCTACAACCCCGAGGCGCCCGGACTTGAAATCGTAGATTAAACACCCGTCGTAGAAGTCGACCGCGATCCAGCCCGCGCCCGCCAGCTCGTGGTGCAGATCGAAGATGGCGTCTAGGCGCCCTTGAATCGTCGCTGCCGGCAGGCTTCGAAACCGCAGGAACGCGGATTCGGGATCGTCTCTCCGGACTCGCGGCGTTCCGAGGAGTTCTCCGTCGAGCCACTGGTAGACCAGCAGAGGGCCGAAAGGCGATTCGATGACCCGATACAGTCTCGGCAAAGTGGAATGATGACAACTCTCGGACACCCGAACGGCGTTGCGCAGAAGCGCGACACGGGCCTCATGATCGAGGAATGGGCGCGGATCATCCGGTCGCCCCGCCGTTTTGACGAAGTAGCGTTCCGAGGCGATCTGAACCCCGTAAGAAATATTGCCGGAATCTTGGGTCAGCGCGCCGAACTCCGTGAACACCGTGCCCACCCTGCCGAGGTATTGCTCCGGCTGTTCGTTGATGACATCACAATCCAGTAGCGCGTGAGGCATAAGACACCTATCAATCGCTTCTCAGCATTTCCTCGTTTATATTTAAAGCCGCTGACGAAGATGGCCAAGTATAGAAGAGGTAAGAGAAATGGTGAATACAATCGACAGCGCACAAGCATTACGCTCAAGCGTGGAAAGACTCTACACAGTTTTCACTGATTACCACTTAAGCCAGCGTATAGACGGATGCCCTTGTTGCGTTACACCAGCCGATCAAGCTGCGATTCATTCAAAGCCGCTGAGGAGGCTGACCCATGGAGATTTAGAATACTATGCCTCCATTGCCATGCTTACCTGGGGCTCTCCGGAGGATTGGAAGCATTTCTTGCCACGGATCTTTGAAATTTTGGCGTTCGAGGAAGGCAGTTGGAGCCCTTCTACAGAAGTAATAATTCACCGGCTAGATGATGCGGATTGGCGCCAGTGGCCCCAACCGGAGCGTGAAGCTGTGGAGGAGTATCTGACCGCTTTATGGCTCAATACGCTAAATCACTTCCCCTGTTTTCTGCATTCGGACTGGCATCACAACTGTATCGGTGAGATTGACGTGTGCCTATGTTGTATCGGGCAGGCGGTCACTGACTTGTCTCCATTTCTTGATCTCTGGAGTCTCGCCGAATCTGCTCCTGCCCTACGACATCTGGCGGCCTTCGTAGTTGAGAACGCGCATCAGCTAGAAAAAAAAGGGAAGTTATCTAATGCATTCTGGAAAGAGCGCCCGGCGCAGATGAAACAAGTAGTCAACTGGCTACTTACTCAAAACAGAGTAGAGGCGCTTGAACAAGCGTTCTTCAAATTTGCCGATGATCCTTACGCTGAACAGCTTTCCATCGCTGCGGGCTTGCTAAACTACTTGATCAATTCGATACGCGATTGAACGCGGATAAATTGCTCAATGTTCATGGGGCATTGATCTCGCTGTTCTGCGGGCGATGACGGATGACAAATCTCAACTGACAAATGGAAAATCGAACACTACATACATTTCGTGATCTACTGACCGTACCAAGCCCTTTTCAGTTCAGGCATTGACGATTTCGTGCGCCGAGGCCCGGCTTTCTCAAAGTTCATTTTCACCAAGAAGGCGCATATCGCTGATAAACCAATCAGTTACGCCGAGCGCGGACCGTGGCCCGCCAGATGCAATACTCCAGGGCGAAACACTGAGTCGCAGTTGCTATGGCGGCAATGACGATCTCAGGTTGAGGAGAACTAGGAGGACAAATATGAACATCAAAGCTATCAAAACGACCGGACTTTCATTCGCTCTTGCCACGGCGTTCTTAGTCGTCGCCGGCGCCGCCGGTAGTTCAAGCGCTTTCGCGCAGGGTCTGCGCGGGCTCGATCGGGACCACGACGGCCGCATAGACACTCGCTGGGAGTTGATCCAGGAACGAAAGGGCTTCAATGACGGATTGGCCAAAGGGCGGGCGGATGCGATCGCGCATCGCGGATTCAAACCCTTCCCTCTACGCCGCGTTGTCAGCAATGACTACCGCCAAGGCTTCCACAAAGGCTATGCCCAGGCGTACCGCCAATTCGCCTTTAACCGTGGCCATCATTTCGGTCGCGGCTAATGAACAAAACATGACACAGGTTTCCTTCGAGAAGGCCCGCCGAGCAACCGGCGGGCCTTCTTGCTTTATTCAGTACGGAACTAGCGTCTGTTTCCTGACTTTCATCGAACGGCGGCGACAATTTGGCTGATTAAAATGACGCGTCTGATGTCCGGGTTCGCCTTTCCTATTCGTCGTATAGGTGAAGGCCGCAAATCAGGCCTGGAAAGAAGCGCCAAGCTGATTTGGCGTTAAAATTGAATTAAAGCGATTTCGGCTTGCGAGTTCAACCGCTCCCTTACGGTCGCGGTAGCCTTACCGCGCGCGAAAGCAAGCGGTTCCTCAATACAAGTGTCGAAAATGCTCTATATAGGAAAAGGAGAAGCAAAATGGCAATCGTGCAAGCGCGAATGAAGAACCCGGTGATGATCGTTCCCGACGTCATGCAGTCCCTCTTGGCTTTGGTAGCGTCCGCGAACAAAGGCGGCGTGCCGTCACGGACGCTCGGCCTTGTCCACCTGCGCGCGAGCCAGATCAATGGCTGCAGCCTCTGCATTGACATGCACGCGCGCGATCTACGGAAGGAGGACGAGACAGACGAGCGACTCTTCACAGTGGCGGCATGGCGGGAGTCGCCTTACTTCACGGACGCCGAGCGCGCTGCGCTGGCGCTCACCGAGGCTGCCACACGGCTCAGCGACCAGGCGGATCCGGTACCCGACGAGATCTGGAACGAGGCAACCCGGCACTACAATGAGCAGGAGCTTGCAGTCCTGGTCGTCAACATCGCCTTGATCAATTTCTGGAATCGCGTCAATGTCACCACCAGGCAAGTGGCGGGTTCAGGTCCTCACTGAGCGCACGCTAAGGCGTCGCAGCGGTTAAAAAAGGCGCCAAGACGATCTTGGCGTTAACACTGAATGAAATAGTAAAAGGAGAAGCAGAATGTCGAAATTTATTTATTTATTCCGCAATAACCAGACCGCCAATCAATCCATGTCTCCAGAACAAATGCAACAGCACGTGAAAAAGTGGATGGACTGGAGAGATACTCTGGAAAAGAACGGCCACGCTCAGCAGTTCGGGCAGCGGTTGGACGTAACGGGAAAGGTTATCAAGGGCAAGGCCAAGTCCGTCACCGACGGTCCTTACGTCGAAGTCAAGGACTTCGTCCAGGGCTATTTGCTGGTCGAGGCAAAGGATATGGATCAGGCGGTGGAATTGGCGAAGGGCTGTCCCATCTTCGAAAACGACGGAACGGTGGAGATCCGCCCCTTCCTTTCAGTGTAGAGTAGAAAAAAGATTGGCTCAGTACCGCGCGTAAGCAAGCGGTTGTCTCATCGGGCAGCCGCTTGCTCACGCGCGCGGTACTGTTACTATAGTCTTTATGGAAGACTTGCCAGAATTGGTCGACCATCTTTTTCGCCACGAGGCGGGAAAGATGGTTTCTTATTTAACCAGGATTGTCGGGTTGGGTCGCCTCGACCTGGCAGAGGATGTGGTCCAGGACACCCTTTGCCGGGCTCTGGAAACGTGGCCTATTCACGGCCTCCCCGACAACCCTTCAGCCTGGCTCATGCGGGCGGCCCGCAACCGGGCTATCGATCTCCTTAGGCGGGATGATCGATTCCGCTATTTCACCCCGGAGCTTACCTATCTTTTGAGACTCCGAGAGGATCTGCCCATCGATGCGCCGGCCTTTGAAAAGGAAATTCAAGACGATCAGCTCCGCATGATGTTTTCATGCTGCCACCCGGAGCTGTCAACCGAAGCCCAGGCGCAGCTCATCCTCAAGACGCTTTGCGGCTTCAGTGTTTCCGAGATCGCCCACGCCTTCTTGGTCAGCGAGAATGCCATTGAAAAAAGATTGGGCCGGGCGCGGAAACTGTTCCGGCGTTTTGGGACTTTCGTAGAAATCGCCGACGCTTCGGAAATACGCGCTCGCATGGATGCGGTCTATCAGGCCATCTACCTTCTCTTCAACGAGGGTTACCACGGCAGCCGGTCCGATCGAACGGAGCCGGAAGACCTTTGCTTGGAGGCCATCCGTCTGGCGCTTCTTTTGAGCGAGCATCCGGAAGGAGGAAAACCCAAGACCTATGCCCTGCTTGCGCTACTTTGTTTCCACGCCGCCCGTCTCCCCGGACGAAGGGATGTCGATGGCAGCCTGATCCAATTGGAACTACAGAACCGTTTCAAATGGGACCGGGATTTGATGGGAAGGGGATTCCATTTCCTGGATAAAGCCTCGGTTGGAACCGAATTGAGCGAGTATCACCTGGAAGCAGCCATCGCCGCTTTGCATTGCGCGGCCCCAACCTATGAGAAAACCGAATGGACCAAAATCCTGGAACTTTACGACCTGCTTTACCGGTTAAAACCTACGCCAATTGTAGCCTTGAACCGCGCCATCGCCCTGGGTCAAGCCGTGGGACCGGAAGAAGGTCTGGCTGAATTGAGCAAGATTCCAGATCCAGCCAGGCTCAAGGACTATCCATTTTATCCAGCGGCCGAGGGTGAATTTCATCTGCTTGCAGGCCGCCCGGCGGAAGCGGCGAAGCGATTTGAAGAAGCCGCGAAGCTGGCCCGAAGCCGGTCCGAAACGGATTTTTTCGAGCGCAAGTTAAAGGCCTGCCAGCTAAATCAGGACAATCAAGATTGGAACATCCAACCGCAGAGGACGCAAAGCTACGCAGGGAAAGATTAGTCTTGATCCTTCTCTGCGCGCCTCTGTGACCTCTGCGGTTTGACCATAGGCATTTGCTAACCGCCCTAATCGTGACGAAGCGAGGCCATCGGATCGATGCGTGACGCCCGCCATGCGGGAATGAACGCGGCCAGTATAGACGCCGTCAACAGAACCGCGACGCCTATCGCAAAGACGAGCGGGTCGGCCGCTTTGACGCCAAAGAGCTGGCTTTCCACGAATCTGCCGCAGAGCAAGCCGGTAATTACGCCGGCCGCGAGTCCAATAAGAATCACCGGAAGCATCTCCCAAATAATGAGGCGGATCACCCTTCCTTTGTCCGCTCCCAGCGCGATGCGGATCCCGATTTCGCGTGTGCGGCGCGCGACGACAAAGCTTAGCACTCCGTGAAGACCGATGACTGCGAGCAGACTCGCGAGAAACGCGAAGCCGACCGAGAGGAAGGAGAGCAGGCGTTCGTTGGAGAGACGCCTGTTGAGCTGGTCATCGAGCGTGCGCATGTCGGAGACGATGAGGTTCGAATCGATGCGGCGCGTCTGCTCGCGCAACTGCGGCATCACCACGCGCGGGTCGCCCTGGACGCGCGCAAAAACGTTGACGCCGCCAATAGTGCGGATAGCCGAATCCATTGCCACGAATACCTGGCGCGGTATGCTGCCGCGCACATCCTCGTACCTCGCGTCGCCGAAGACGCCGATGATCTCCGTATCGGGCGTATTCCTCGTGCCCTGAGCCATGAGGCGTCCTACCGCGCTGGCCGCGTTGGCGCCGCCGAGATATTCGTTGACCAGAGCCTCATTGATCAGGCAGAGCTTCTTTGAGCCGCCCCAATCGCTCCAACGCAGATCGCGGCCCGCCCTGACGGGAATGCCCAGGGCCTCGAAATAACCAGGCGTGATGGCGTTGAAGAAACTCCAGGGCTGCCTCCCTTCCCTCGGCTCGACGCCGGGAATGGTGATGTTGCTGTCCCAGCGCCCTCCGGTGAGGAGCATCTGTCTGTTGGCGCCGACGGCTTTTACTCCCGGGACGGCTGACAGTCCCTCGACCAACGAGCGGTAGGTCTGCATTTTGAGCGCGTCGTCGTAAACGGTCGCGGGACGCACGCCGAACGTGACAACATTTTCGATGTTGAATCCGAGGTTTACGTTCTTGAGATTCTGGAAGGTGCGCGCGAACAGCCCCGCCCCGATCAGAAGCAGACATGAAAGCCCGACCTGCAAGGCGACGAAGAACTTTCGCAACCGCACATGACCTCCGGCAATCGACCCTGCCTCTTCCTTCAAGACCGCCCCAGGCGACACCCGCGACCCCTGGAGGGCCGGAACCAGACCGAAGAACAAGGCGGTCGTAAGCGTGATCCCCATTGTGAAGAGCAAAATCCGTAAATCCGGCGAGGTTGAGAGGGAGAGGTTCGCAGGGTCATAAGGCAGGATGCGCACAAGTCCCTTGCTCATCCAGGAGCTTAAGAGCAATCCTGCCATTCCGCCCGCCAGGGCGAGAAGGAAGCTCTCTACGAAAAGCTGTCGGATGAGACGGCCACGGCCGGCGCCGAGCGCGCCTCGAATGGCAATCTCTCGACCGCGCGCCGCGCCGCGCGCGAGCAGCAGGTTCGCGACATTGGTACACGCGATGAGCAATACAAATCCCACCAGCCACTGCAACACGATCAGGGGCCGCTCGAATGAGAAGCGAATGTTGGATTGGCCGCGAGACGCTGGAATCAATGTGAAGCTCTGGCGGAGGAATTGCTCCCGCGTTTCGGGGAATCTCTGGAAGAACTGTCCCTGGAGTTCTTCTTCCTGCCGCTGGCGATATAGCACGCGCATCGCCGCTTGCGCCTCTTCAATGCCAACGCCGGCTTTGAGACGGCCGAAGAGATAAAACCAGGAGTACCGCTCGTCGTCGAGCGCATCCCACGTGGGCGTAATGACCGGTTTCATCGTGACGGGGGTCCAGACCTGAGTTTGGAGTCCGACATCAGTTCCTTCGAAGCCCGGAGAGCTGACGCCGATGACTGTGAATGGCGAGCCGTTCAGCCTGATGGTCGAGCCGACGATCTCGCGAGCGCCGGCAAATCGCTTCTGCCAGAAGTCGTATTGCAGAACAACCACAGGATGTCCCAGTCGCGCTCTGTCGTCATCGGGCGTCAGGAGTCGGCCAAGATGGGGCTGGACGCCGAGGACGTTGAAAAAATTCCCGGCGACCATTCCCACCCTGATCATCTCGCTGCGGTCTTCGCCGACCAGGCTCGCCGTCTGGACAAGCTGGCCGGTGAGGCCCGAAAAAACCGTGTTCCGGTCGCGCAGCGCGAGATAAATTGGATGGGAGAATGTGTGCTGGCCGTCTCCGCTGTTCGATCCGAATCGCCCGCCCTCGACCCGGAGTTGGACGAGTTCCCGCGGGTTACGCACCGGCAGCAAACGCAGCACGATCTGATCGAAGAGCGTGAAGATCGCCGTATTTGCGCCAATCCCGAGCGCGAGTGAAAGAACGGCGGCCAGACTGAACCCCGGGTTCAACCGGAGCTGTCTAATTCCATACTTCAGGTCCTGCCTGATCGAGTCGACAGCGCTCATAATGTTCTCCGTGGCGGAAAGGTTAAAACTCAGGGCGTGGTAGGAACGCTCGAATAGATAGAGTTAGTGAAGCTCGATTCGACAGGGTTTCATTTTTTTCAGGAATGTTTCAGGTAAGTCGGACGGCGTTTCCCTCACTTCAATCGTCCCCTCAACGCGACCAGGGCGGCAAGAGCGGCCTCTTTCTGGTCTTTTCCCCAGGGCGCCCCGGCAGCTTTTCCGAGCCTGGCAATCTCCTTCGCCAGGCTGCTCGCCGGAGCGCCGAGCGCGCGCTCGGCATGCGGCGTCAATCCCTTCTCCGGGATCTCGACCAGCCTCAGTCCACACACCCTTGCGGCGCGGACCAGCGCATCCCTGAACAAAACGCCTTCCGCCTTGTGCATGCGGAAATGTACCGCGAGGATATCGTCGACGCTCCAATCGGGCATTGGATCAACGACTAGCACGGCGCAGCCGGTAACTTCGTTTTCCCGCTCCAGCTCTCGCTTCACGGCGGCGCGCATCTCGCGGACCGCGATCCGGCGCGCCGCTTCGACGCCGCGCTTAACCAGGTCTCGCGCGGCGTCCGGCTTCAAGTCCTCGGCCGCGTGATACGGCTGCTTCGCCCACTCGTCATCAACGAGTTCGATGCGACGCCGGTCGACCATCACCATGCCGCCGTCATATTCGCCGATGGCGACCATGGCCGCCCAGCCAGAATGAGCTTTCATCCCGAAGGCGACATTCATTACTCAACCCTCACGCTACGGTCTTGTACTATTGTTCAGGCGCCTGCGCCCGCAGCCCCTTATGTGTGGCGATTTGCCAAGTGTTCCCCCATTTGTCTTCGACCATACAGCGACGGTCCCCGTAAAACGTGTCGGATGGCTCTTCGAGAGAAACCGCGCCGACGTCGAGGGCGCGCAGGTACGCCGCGTCGGCGTCCTCGACATACACGTAGAGAAAGGCGGTCATTGGGCTACGAATTCCGGCGTCGCTGATCATGATCACCGAATCACCGATTCTGACATCGGATGGACGGTCTTGCAGATATTCTCCCGCTGCGCCGAATACCTGCTTGAGGAACTCTACGAGCCGTTTTGCGTCATGAGCCACGATACGCGGGGTAACGGTATGCCGCCCCTCAGGAGTGAAGTGGGAACTTTTGGTAGTTTCTATCATAGTAGCGACGTTTTACGGACTATTCAGCGCTCTTATATCGCCGTTCCAGAAATCATTCAGCTTCTTCCACCATTTCGCTGATTCCGGCTTCAGATACGGCGCGAACACCTCAGGATCAACCCCTCGGTGTCCAGAGGTGTTCTGGATTCCTTCAAGCAAGCCAATTATGGCCGCCACTCTTACATCGTCATCACCTTCAATGTGGAGTCGCTCGATGGAATCGAACACCGCCGGGAATTCTTGCGTTTGGTTCTGCTCGTATAAATCAATGATGTGATCAGCGAACGCCCCCAAGTCCATGGTGATCAATTGCTCATCGCCGTACAACGCTAAATGCTCTCGCCAATTTTCAGAAAAAGAGGGGCAGTCGTTAAGCAGGAGTGGCATTACTTGCTCCTTTGTTATCATAGAAATCTCCGGACTCGCAGACGACTGACATGAGTTTTGCGGACGGCGGATGTTCCCGCTGAATCATTGCCACGCGTCATCCTACTGCCCGCCTGCCGTAAATGTCCATCCTCTAGAGTTGACGGATGATCGCTTCTCCGGCGCTATCGTTGGCTTTCCAGGTTGTGTAAAAATAGGCCTTATGAAAGTCCTAGTTACGGGCAGCGCCGGTCATTTGGGCGAAGCGCTGGTCCGCGCATTGCAGAACACCAGCCACGAAGTCGTCGGTATCGATCTCATTCGTTCTGACTTCACGAAGGAAGTCGGGTCCATTACCGACCGTGATCATGTCAAGCAATGCATGAAAGGGGTGGACGCGGTTCTCCACACGGCGACCTTGCACAAGCCTCATGTATCGACGCACAGCCGGCAGAGCTTCGTTGACACCAACATTACGGGCACGCTCAATCTTCTGGAAGAGGCCGCGTCAGTTGGCGTGAGATCGTTCATCTTCACCAGCACGACCAGCGCCTTCGGCGCCGCGCTCACGCCGCCCGCCGGGGCGCCTGCGGCGTGGGTGACCGAAGACGTCACGCCCATTCCCAAAAACATCTATGGCGTGACAAAGACCGCCGCGGAAGACCTGTGCGAACTGTTCCACCGAGGGCGCAGTCTCTCGCTCCTCATATTGCGGACGTCACGATTTTTTCCGGAAGAGGATGACGACAGAGAGACGCGACAGGCTTATGAGGATGGCAACGTCAAGGCGAATGAATTCCTCTACCGGCGCGTGGATCTCGAGGACGTGGTGAGCGCTCACTTGCTCGCGCTTGAGAAGGCGCCTGCGATCGGCTTCGGTCGTTACATCATCAGCGCGACCACCCCTTTCACGCGCGACGATCTGTTTGACCTGCGGACGAATGCGCCCCTGGTGGTGAAGCGGAGTTATCCGGACTATGAAGAAGAGTATGCTCGCCGGGGCTGGAAGATGTTTCCCGGCGTCGAAAGAGTGTACGTCAACGAGCTGGCGAGGAAAGATCTCGGCTGGATCCCGCAATATGACTTTCGGCGCGTTCTAGACTGCCTGAAAGCAGGGTCGGACCCGCGCAGCCCGCTGTCACTCGAGGTGGGATCAAAAGGATACCATGCCCAGAAGTTTTCAGAAGGCCCCTACCCGGTTGAGTAATCAAGCTATCGTCAGTTTGTGACCTACCGCCTGTAGCTAAACGCCACATTCAATGTGGCGTTTAGCTACATTGATCGAGATTTCGATTCGGCGCCCATTTTCTCGGCGTAAGAACGGCTCAGATTACCGCCAGGCATAAAATTGATTTTGATAGCTCTCGGTTGGTATGAAGTTTGCCATAGGGATGAAGTCACATAAACGGGTCACCAGGGTTACCAGGATTATTTGGATACACACAATCACTCCGGGCGAAGTTTACCAATATCACCAGAACTTACACGCCCCTTTCCTCAGGTTTGCCCGGGAATACCTTAAAAATTAGTGTGATTATCAAGAGAAAATATGCCTGAACAGATCACCAGAGCTAAATACACAAGGGACGCAGCCATGAACGCGTTAGACACCAAGTTGTTATTAAAGACTCTCACGGCATTTAAGAAGGGCGATTTTTCGGTCCGCCTGCCGAGCGACTGGGCGGGAGAGAGTGGAAAAATCGCCGATACGATCAACGATGTGATCGACATCAACGACCGGCTGGCCAAGGAGATGGAGCGGGTCAGTCGAGTCGTAGGCCGTGACGGCAAGATCGCTCAACGAGCCACTCCGCCAGTCGCCGGAGGATCCTGGGTCGGTCTGATCGAATCGGTCAACACTTTGATTGACGACCTGGTCCAGCCCACTACTGAAATGTCCCGAGTCATCGGCGCGGTGGCCAATGGCGATCTCTCGCAAACGATGGCGCTGGAAGTTGATGGGCGTCCGCTGAAAGGCGAATTCCTGCGCGTCGTCAAGCTGGTCAACGCGATGGTGACGCAGCTCGGCTCGTTCGCTTCGGAAGTCACTCGCGTGACGCGCGAAGTCGGAACCGAGGGCAAGCTTGGCGGCGAAGCCAGAGTCAAAGGCATGGCCGGCGCCTGGAAGGATTTGATAGACAGCGTCAATTTCATGGCCGGAAACCTGACGGCCCAGGTCCGCAACATCGCGGACGTGACCACCGCCGTGGCCAACGGCGATTTGTCGAAGAAGATCACCGTTGACGTGAAGGGCGAAATCCTCGAATTGAAGAATACGGTCAACCGGATGGTGGACCAGCTCAACTCGTTCGCCTCCGAGGTGACTCGCGTGGCCCGCGAGGTCGGCGCCGAAGGAAAGCTCGGAGGTCAAGCCGATGTGAGAGATGTTGGAGGAACATGGAGAGACCTGACCGAGAGCGTCAATTCGATGGCGCGTAACCTGACGGCCCAGGTCCGCAACATCGCCGAGGTGACAACCGCCGTGGCCAAAGGCGATTTGTCAAAGAAGATCACCGTTGACGTGAAGGGCGAAATTCTCGAATTGAAGAACACCATCAACGTGATGGTGGATCAGCTCAACTCGTTCGCTTCGGAAGTCACCCGCGTGGCCCGCGAGGTCGGCACCGAAGGCAGGCTCGGCGGGCAGGCGCAGGCGCCTGGCGTGACCGGAACATGGAAGGACCTGACCGATTCGGTGAACTTCATGGCCGGCAACCTGACCAGCCAGGTGCGCAACATCGCGGACGTGACAACCGCCGTGGCCAAAGGCGATTTGTCGAAGAAGATCACCGTTGACGTGAAGGGCGAAATCCTCGAATTGAAGAACACCATCAACGTGATGGTGGATCAGCTCAACTCGTTCGCTTCGGAAGTCACCCGCGTGGCCCGCGAGGTCGGCACAGAAGGCAGGCTCGGCGGGCAGGCTGTTGTAAAGGACGTGGGCGGCACCTGGAAAGACCTGACCGACTCCGTGAACTTCATGGCCGGAAACCTGACGGCCCAGGTCCGCAACATCGCGGACGTGACCACCGCCGTGGCCAACGGCGATTTGTCGAAGAAGATCACCGTTGACGTAAAGGGCGAAATCCTCGAATTGAAGAATACGGTCAACCGGATGGTGGACCAGCTCAACTCGTTCGCCTCCGAGGTGACTCGCGTGGCCCGCGAGGTCGGCGCCGAAGGAAAACTCGGCGGCCAGGCGCAGGCGCCGGGCGTCGGCGGGGTGTGGAAAGACCTGACCGATTCGGTAAACTTCATGGCCGGCAACCTGACCACGCAGGTGCGCGGCATCGCGCAGGTGGTGACGGCCGTGGCCAACGGAGACCTCAAGCGCAAGCTGACCTTCGAATCGAAGGGCGAGATCGCCGAACTCGTCAACACGATCAACGCCATGACCGACACGCTGGCGACCTTCGCCGCTCAGGTGACGTCGGTGGCGCGCGAAGTCGGAGTCGAAGGCAAGCTCGGCGGGCAGGCCAACGTGCCCGGCGCTTCCGGCACGTGGCGCGACTTGACGGACAACGTCAACCAGTTGGCGGCGAACCTGACCACGCAGGTGCGCGCCATCGCCGAGGTGGCGACTGCCGTGACGCAGGGCGACCTGACGCGATCGATCGCGGTCGAGGCTCAGGGCGAAGTGGCGTTTCTCAAAGATAACATCAACGAGATGATCCGCAACCTCAAAGACACGACGCAGAAGAACAAGGAACAGGATTGGCTCAAAACCAACCTGGCGCGCTTCAGCTCGATGCTCCAGGGCCAGCGCGATATGGCGACCGTGGCCAATATGATCCTCTCGGAACTGGCGCCTCTCGTGGACGCGCAGCAGGGCGTCTTTTACGTCAACCAGATGAACTCGGACGCCGAGCGCGTGATGAAGCTGCTCGGCGGTTACGCCTACTCCGCGCGCAAGAGCCTGGCCAATGAATTCCGGCCCGGCGAAGGACTGATCGGGCAGTGCATGCTCGAAAAGAGGCGCATCCTGTTGACCAACGCGCCCCCCGATTACATCGTGATCAGTTCTGGACTGGGCGAGGCCGCGCCGCTCAACATCGTCGTCCTGCCGGCGATCTTCGAAGAGGAGGTCAAGGCGGTGATCGAGCTGGCGTCGTTCAACCGCTTCAGCGAAACTCACATCGCCTTCCTGGACCAGTTGACCGAGAGCATCGGCATCGTCATCAACACCATCGAGGCCAACACGCGAACCGAACGGCTCCTGATCCAGTCGCAGTCGCTCGCCACCGAGTTGCAGAGCCAGCAGGACGAGTTGAAGAAAACCAACGAGCGGCTCGAACAGCAGGCGCACACGCTGCGCGAATCCGAAGAGTGGTTGCGCATGCAGCGTGAGGAACTCCGCCATACCAACGAGGAGTTGCAGGAGAAGGCCGAACAGCTCGCCCGGCAGAACGCGGAGGTCGAGGCCAAGAACCGCGAGGTCGAGGAGGCCCGCTGGGCCATGGAGGAGAAGGCCGAACAGCTCGCCATGACGTCGAAGTACAAGTCCGAATTCCTGGCCAACATGTCGCACGAGCTGCGCACGCCGCTCAATTCGATGCTCATCCTCTCGCGCCAACTCGCCGAAAACGTCGAAGGCAATCTGAACGGCAAGCAGGTGCAGTTCGCCGAGACGATCCGCACTTCCGGCGCCGACCTGCTCTCGCTGATCAACGACATCCTCGACCTCTCGAAGGTCGAATCCGGAATGATGGTGATAGAGGCCGGCGACACGCCGTTCGCCGAAGTCGTCGAGCAGCTCGACTTCAGCTTCCACCAACTGGCGGCGGACAAGGGGCTGGAGTTCACCATCGAGCGATCCCTGGACCTCCCGGCGGCCATCAACACCGATCCGAAGCGGTTGCAACAGATTCTCAAGAACCTGCTCTCGAACGCCTTCAAATTCACCGACAAGGGGCGCGTCTCGCTCAACATCAGCGTGGCCGAACGCCGGGGCAATTACGCGAGCGAAACGCTCAAGGAGGCCGATCAGGTGATCGCCTTCTCTGTCAGCGACACCGGCATAGGCATTCCGATCGAAAAGCAGCGGATCATCTTCGAGGCCTTCCAGCAGGCCGACGGCACGACCAGCCGTAAATACGGC
>DASTMP010000176.1:0-4598 GCA_035714085.1 Blastocatellia bacterium | reverse complement strand
AAAGTGGCGGGCTTGGACCTGGAGTTTCTATTCAATTTGAATCTCATCGTTGGGTGCTCCTTCGGGGTAGATGCCAAAATTCTGTCGCTCATCAGGGAGCGCGGCTTTATTGAGGTCTTATGATGGAAGTCGGCGTTAATCAGAAAGCTGGCTGGGCGTCTTACGATTTTTGCCAGTGAGCGCCAACAATCCCTTCACTTGATAAATTGAGGTCAAGTCTTGGAGACTCAAGATCAACCTTTGTTACCAACTTATGTGTATGAAAATAGCTGAAAACGGCAGCGCTTAAACGCAGGCGCAATTCTGGTTGGCGCCGATCGAACTTCAATTGGGGCATTCAGGAATGGAGCCCGCTTAATTTTCAGGCTCTCATGACGACCGTTGAGGATGCGTAATTAGCTCAGGCGCAATCTAGGGTAATGATTCTGACTTGTCAATAACACTGAAGGTAAAGAGAGCGAAGGAAGCCAAAAAGAATATATTGCCTCTTTCATTCTCTTCGGCTCCTCTTCGCGTTCCTTTTCAATTTGAGGCGCCAGCCCGCGCGGGGCTGGCGCCTCATGATGGCGCTCTATTTAAGCTCCGTGTTCGCCGTGTTATTGCTTGATTGATGCGGAACTAGAATGTTTCCGGTGGTCAGAGTTATTGGATCAAATGTCAGATCTGGAATGATCGCTCCATCAGGAGTGGTCACCTGCAAGCCGAACTTATCGTGTCTTCCGAACAGGTCGTTGTCAATGACCGTGGCGCGGAATACGCAGTCTCCTCCATTGAAAACCGCCTTGCCGATGAGCACACCTGTGTTGCCTACAATCACGAGTGACTGTACGGAAACGATGTCAAGTTTCACCTCGCCAGTCTGGCGGCGCTCGATGTAAACCAACGAGCCTTCGACTTTGCCGTTGTTTTTGAACTTGGCGCTGAACGCGAAGACCGCCGGCGCGCCGTTGCGGACGATGGTTCCGGCGCCCAGGACGAATCCTTGCGAAGGATCAAAGACCACGAGCACAGCGTTGGCGGAACCGGCGTAATGGTTCCCGCCTACGCTGATGGTCACGTCGTAGACGTTCACCGGAACGTTGTTGAACATCGCGCAGGCCGTGAGCGTTCCGCCGACGCCTCCTCCGCTCAAGGCGCCGTTCTGCGTGATCGGCGAACCCGGGCCGACCGGAGAAAGGGTGAAGGTCACCGGCGCCGCGTTGGAGATATCGCCCGGACTCCCGTCGCTCACTTCGGCAATGGCGGCGCAGAGATTGATCGGGCCTGCCGTCCCTCCTGGCGAATTCACTTTGACTTGCGTCGGGTTCGAAGCTGATGGCGTTACGACGGCGTTTTCCTTCGTAACCGTCAGCGTCGAAGTCCCCATACTGCCGGAGATACCCGGATTCGAGGTGGTATAGACGGCCTTCACCGGGTAGGAGCCCGCGGCTAAAAGGATCTGCGTATTTATTGTCGCCACGCCGCTGCTATTGACCGGCGCCGCGCCGACCGAAACATTATTGACGAAGAATTCGACCGAGCCTGTGGGAACTGGAGCCTGGCTGAACTGCGCGACCGTCGTCGAACTCAAGGTGACGATGTCACTGTATTGAACCGGCGCCGGCGTGGAGACCGTGGTAGTGGTGGGCGCCGACGAGCACGAACCGATGCACGCGCCGGAGACATTGAGCGAATAGCTCGTGCCGCTAGGCGGTCCCGGAGGCACGTCGGTCACCACAATCGTGAAGGCCTGTTGCCCGGCGGGGATGTTGAAGGAATAAGTTCTGGAAGCCGCGCTCGCTCCGGCGTCAGCCAGATAGTTCTGAGAGAGGTCAGCCGGGTTAAAGTTCCCGGTGTAGGCGGCGCTGAAGAGGTTGATGGCGTTCGCGCCGCTGAGCGTCACCGTCACGCAACTCGCCGGGTTCGTCGGGCAAGTCAGGAAGGTATAGGCGTCGTATTGACGCGTGCCCGGCTGGGTCGTGCCGGGGAAGGCCTTCGCTGTTCCACACGAACTGGCGACGCCGTCACGGAAGTGGCGAACGGCTATTGTGCCAGTTTCGGTGATGAACCCCGGACCGGCTGTCGGGGCGACGGTGTCGATCGTTGAAGAAATACTGATCGGCGGCGGCCCGGTCTGAACCGTGAAGGTAAACACCTTCGGGCTAGCGCTGGCGCCGCCCGTGTAGCTCACCGTCAAAGTGAAGTTGATCGCCAGCTGGCAGGGGGCATCGATTGGAACGGTGAAAAGGAACGGCGCCGTGCTCGCCCCGCCGAGCGCCGGCAGATTGGGATAGGCGGACGCGCCCGGGGTGATGGTCACGCCCGGAGTGGAGGTCGTCAGCGTAGCCGTGACGCCCGTGGCGGCGAGCACGCCGGAGTTCTTCAATTGAATGTCAAGCCTGGCGATTTCGCCCGGATTAATCTGGCCGTTACCGTCTCCGGAATTTTCGGTCGCCGCGACCGCGCCGAGTTCAAGGTTTGCGAAACCGGGGACTCCGAGGGCCTGCAAGGCGGCGAAGGCGTCGATGATGCCCGCGCCGGAATCTCGATCCACGCCGGCCCCTTCGATGTCAATCGCGCTCCCAGTCAGCGCCGCGCGGATTTGCGCCGGGGTGAAAGACGGATTGGCGGATTTGAGTAACCCGGCAATTGCTGCGGCGTGCGGCGCCGCAGCCGAAGTCCCGAAGAACGGGCTGGGGAATCCGCCGACGCCGGTGATCGAGACGCCGTCCGCCGCTGTGATGTCCGGCTTCTGGCGAAGTAGTCCTCCCGTGGCCGAGAAA
Organism: Blastocatellia bacterium; assembly: GCA_035714085.1. Classification (GTDB taxonomy): domain Bacteria; phylum Acidobacteriota; class Blastocatellia; order RBC074; family RBC074; genus JAJVID01. Next base: position 1,836 of record DASTMP010000176.1, on the reverse strand, counting down.
TCGCCTGGTGTGATAGGCGTCCCGTCGGCCTGGAAGAAGATGCGGCGCGGGCCGTCCGAACTGAAGGTCTCGACCACGTTCGACGGGCCGAAAGGATTCGGGAAAGCCGCCCCGGCTGGAGTCGCCGCGCAGCCATAGGCGTTGGCGGCGGCGGCGTGGCCGTGCGTCTGTCCGGCCGTCGCGATTGAGAGACGGCCACGGTTGGTGTTCAGGTGCAGGAACCGGTCCGCCGCGCCCGCCTTCTTCACGATCACGATGCGCGAGCCGGCGGTGGCCTGACTAACTTGCTCGTACGGGTCCTGCGTCCCGTTTTGAATATTGGCCGAACTGGCTGCGACCGCCGTCCCGGCCGGATTCAAGCGGAAGAGATCATAGTCGTTTGACGAACCGCCCAGCGGGTCTGACCAGTAGAGGTTGATCGGGCCGCTACCAACAACCGTCAACACGTTGAAGTTTTGCCCGCCAAAATTATGGAGGCTGCCCGCCGGCAGCGGCGCGCCCGTCGGACCGCCGTCTACGAAATTCCCCTCCCAGACGCCGGCCGTGCCGTCGTTGAGATTGCCGGAATTGCCGGCCGATGAGAAATATAGCGCGCCCGATGCCGTCACATTGTTGACCGCTTGTATAACGGCGCCGCCGTTCGTATTCGAGACCACGCCAGGGGCCTGACCGTCCTGGAACGGCGTCTCGACGAAATAGAAAACATCATCCACGATGATGTCGCAGCCAGCGGCGCGAAGGTCGCGGATGTTTTGCGCGAAGCTCGTGATGCCGCTAAAGGCGGTGGCGAAGAAAAGTTGGGCGCCCGGGGCGACGTCGTGAACAATTTCGAGCATGGCCGTGCCCTCGTCGCCGGAGCCGGCCTGTCCGGGCAGAACAGTAACAGGACCCAGGTCGCCCAAGGCCTGACTCGCCGCGAGGCTTGTTACTCCATCCGAGAGCACGCCGATCTTGACTCCCGTTCCGTCCACATTAAATGTACCGCGCGCAGAGGATGCCCTATGTGTGACATCGCCCTCGGTGCTCTTGCTGCCCACGCCCGTGCCGACGTTAGCCACCGGCTCGTCCTGTAGCGCCGCCGACAAGAGGCGTCGGACCTTGGCCGCGCGGCTCTCGGATTCGGCCCCCCGGTCATCAATCACAACCCGCTGCGGGCCGTCCTGCGCCGCCTTAACAGCACGCGAAGTCGTCGCCTCCTGTTTCGGCCATATGAACATTACGTCCGACAGCGCCGCGATGGCTTCTACCTTCTCAAGGGGGACTTCAATGCGAACGCTGTTCTGCTCCTGGACGGGGTCGATGATGTTGGCGCCGTAAGCCTTGAGCTGGTTGAGCAAGTCGTCGCTGACCTTATTGACCTTGAGGTCCAAGGTCACGTTTCCCTGGCTGTCATACTGAACGTCTGTTTCGAGCGTCCGTACGCCATCCGCGATCATGGCTCCGCTCCGCATCTTTAGTTCATAGATGAGGCGCGAGTCCATCTTCAGTTGCGCGCCCGTCCGCGATCCTTTCTCCATGATGAGGGCTTCGATCTGCTTCAGCGCTTCGGAGCTTATGTCATCCTGCTCCGCCTTGGCGCCTGCACCTGGAACCCCATTTGAAAATAGCCATCCCGCCAGACTCAACCCGGCGCAGGAAAAGATAATCAGCGTTGATGTCAATAACCACTGCTTTATTCGCCGTCGGTATAACTGCTTTTGCGTCGTTAAAGTGGCGGGCTTGGACCTGGAGTTTCTATTCAATTTGAATCTCATCGTTGGGTGCTCCTTCGGGGTAGATGCCAAAATTCTGTCGCTCATCAGGGAGCGCGGCTTTATTGAGGTCTTATGATGGAAG
>DASTMP010000175.1:0-15006 GCA_035714085.1 Blastocatellia bacterium | reverse complement strand
TACATCGAGATCACGAAGACGAACCTGAAACTCGCGCCCGGCGATTACATGCGTAAACAGACGCTGACGAACGCCGAACGCTTCTTTACGCTGGAGTTGAAAGAGCATGAAACACTGATCGCCAACTCCAGCGAGCGGATCGTCGAACTCGAGACCAATCTCTACCGCCGGGTCTGCGCCGAGATCAGCCGGCACGCCGACCGCATCGCCCAGGTCGCAGCGGGCGTCGCGCACATCGACCTCTGCGCGGCGCTGGCGGAATGCGCGGCGCGTTACAATTATGTCAGGCCCGAATTGAACGAGGGCGGCGAGATTGTGATCGGCAAGGGTCGCCATCCGATGATCGAGCAGCGGCTGTCCGAATCGGGCGGAGAGGCCGAGCGCCGCTTCGCGCCGAACGACACGCGGCTTTCAGGCTCCGCTTCGGTGAACGGAGACGCGGATGGCGGGCCGCAGATCATGCTGCTGACCGCGCCGAATATGGCTGGGAAGTCGGTCTATCTCAGACAGGTCGCGTTGATCTGTCTGCTGGCGCAGATCGGCGCCTTCGTTCCCGCCGCGTCGGTGAAACTCGGGATCGTCGATCGCATATTCACTCGCGTCGGATTGCACGATTACACGCTGCGCGGCCATTCGAGTTTCATGGTGGAAATGATCGAGTGCGCCCACATCCTGAATCATGCGACCGAGCGAAGCCTGATCCTGCTCGACGAGGTCGGGCGCGGGACTTCGACTGCCGACGGATTGTCAATCGCGCGCGCGGTGATCGAATTTCTGCACAACAACCCGAGCGTCGCGGCCAAGACGCTGTTCGCCACACACTACCACGAATTGACCGACGCGGCGGATTATTTGCCGCGCGTCAGAAACTTCCACCTGGCTGTCGAAGAGAAGGGAAGCGAGGTGCGCTATCTGCACAAAGTCGAGCCTGGGCGCGCCGAAAAGAGCTTCGGCATATACGTGGCGAAGCTGGCCGGATTGCCTAAACCGGTGATCCGCCGCGCTACCGAATTGCTCGACGATCATAACGGCGCGGCGGAGCGAAAGGCGACGGCGAAATCGAAAACAGCGTCGCCGGACGGAAGCGTAAAGGCCGCGCTCGAAGCCATCGCCGCGCTCGATATCAATCAACTCAGCCCGGTCGAGGCGTTGACCAAGCTTTATGAATTGCAGCGGCGCTTAACTGGGATGTATCAAAACCACGAAATCAAGAGGGGCGCGAAGAGTCTTTAGAATCTCTTCGCGCCCCTCGCTAGCCTCGCGATCGTATTTCACTACTATCGTGGGGGGAGGGCGATATCAATGAGATTGCCGCCATTATCAGGAGTTTCCGCCAGCGAGATTCCCCGTACAACCACGTTTTTCGTTTGCCCGCGCTGCTGAGTCGGGTTGATCTGCGACATGTCGATGGTGAAAAGCGATCTGCCGCTAACCCCGTAGACAGTGTTAACGCCATTGGCGTTAGTATTGATGTCGAAGTCGGTCGTCGGAGCGAAGTTGATCCGAGCGCCGGCCGGCGTGACAAGGTTGCCAATGGTCTGCAGTTGACCTCCGCCCGTGTTCGAGCTGCCACCGGGAGTGGCCGGTGGGATAAACACGAACGTGTCCAAGGCATAATCAATCCCGTAGAAAAGAGTGACCGTCGCGCCGGCAACGTTGTTGTTATATGAGCCGCAGGCGACGTTCGGGTCTTTGCCGGCGTTTACGTCGGGGGCTGGGTAAGTCAGGGATGTTTGGACCGCGGTCGTGTTGAGGATACCGTTGGCGTCTTTGACGACCGCATAGTTAGAGTTGTCGCTTCCGATAAACCGGATCGCGTCGACGACAGGGTTGAAGTCCATCAGCGACTGGTACCCCGCGTTAAAACGAGGAGACATGGTACTAATCTTAGTTACGTTGCCTAAATTAGCAGCGCCCAGAGCTATGGTGTAGAGAGTGCGGGTGTCGGTCAAAGCATAGAGGCGATTGTCAGCCGGGCGAAAATCAATCCCAATCAAATTGCCATTGGCCTGAGTGACGCGAACTAACCGGCTGAAGTTGGTGTCTCCGGGCCGGAGGACAAGAATAACGTTGTTAGTGTTCAGTGCGTAAATGGGCACTTTCGGCAAAACAATGCCTGTGGCCAGGTCTTGCGTGGTGGCGGTAAAGTTTTTCGCGGCGGCGCTCGCCGCCGGCGCCACTTGTGATGAATTGAGTTTGCTTTCAGCGCTAGCCGAGTATTTGCTCGTAAGGCCGGGGATCGCGGTGGCGGACAATGCCAGCGCGGCGAACGTTAATGCAGTAAGTGATTTTTTCATAGTTGGCATCCTTTATCTGGTTTAACCCTTTCCGAAAAAACAGGGACGCTCATTTCGTTAAAGGGAGGTTCTTTACAGCAAAGATATACATTTGCCGCGAGTGAAAGAGACAAACTACACCTACAGCAATAGGCAATCTCTGCCGGGTTTGCTTCGCTTTAATTCTGGAGAAAGCGGATAGCTCCGTGATCTGTGAGGTAAAGGGCGACCAACTGGTGACGCAAGCATTAATCAAGCTATCACGATTGATCTAGGTTATTACTATTAGATGAGCAGAGGGAGGAAGTGAAATTTAGAGGGCAGTGAGATTGGGACAGTTACTTATTTTTGGCAATTATTACGACACACAACTCATGAGAAAAATTAAGAATAAAACTCATTTTCTATGAAATTCTCTCGTGAATTGTTCGTAACAAGCAGGGTGGAATATAGTGGGTAACTCGGCCTTTGTCAACGCCATTAATGCATCTGGCTGTTGAGGATAAGGAAGGCGAGGCGCTTGCGCAAAGTTGGGGCCGGGCGCCCTAATAGAGAGTTTCAGCAATTCCGTAGCGCGGCCGGCCGGATTGTCCAACCGTTCCATAAAATGATGACAAATACGCCATCATCTTATCGCGACCGATTTTGTTGATTTGCCGGTCGCAGTCCCGTGATCCGCCGCGCCACGGTAATGCTAGACGATTAAATCAGCCTTTCATCGAAACCGCCTCGGCGCCGCCAAGCGAATCGAGGTTGAGCTTCAAGTTCCACTTCTCGTTCGACCGGAGCATCTTCTCCCAAGTCACCTCGCGGCCCGTGTAAGCCGCCGTCCGACCGAGGATCGTGGTCAACGTGCTCTCGGCGCCCTGTTCGGCTTCGTTGTGGAATTGGCCGGATTTTATGCTTTCGACCAGCGCCTTCATCTTCGCGCCGACCGCGGCGCCCAGATCGACCTTGCCGGTGTCGATCTTGTCGCCCGTCTTCTGGCCTTCCTGAACCTGGTTGAGAATGATTGACGCGGGGCCGCTCTGGAACGACTCGGAGGCGCCGTTCGTTCCGAAGAATCGCTCGCCCTGCTGGCGGTAGCCTTTATTGCGGAACTGGTTCGAATTGAAGCTGACGTGAACGTCGTTCGGATAGACGTAGGTCATGATGAAATGATCGCTGCACAGGTAATCAGCCGGAATGGCGTCAACCTGTTTGCGCAGCGCGCGCCCGCAGATGCCCATCGCCTTCACGGGGTGCGATTTCATCGCCCAGTTGACGATGTCCAGAATGTGGATGTTTTGTTCGACCAAAATGTCGCCCGACAGCGCGCGGTCGAAGACCCAGTTGCGGATGCGCGCCTCGAGTTCGGACATCCCCGGTTTGTTCTGGCGTCCGAGGTCGTTCGTGTAATAGAAGCTCTGGCCCAGAACGATGTCCCCGATCTCTCCCGCGTGGATGCGCTGGATCATTCCGCGATAGCCCTCGTCGTAGCGCTTCTGGAATCCGATGTGAAGGCTGAGCTTGCCCTGCGCCTTCTTGCCCGCGGCGATCACTCGCTGGCAGCCCTGGACGTCGGTCCCGACCGGCTTTTCGCAATAGACATGTTTGCCCGCGTTGACAGTGGCTTCGAGGTGCTCGGGGTGGAAATAGGGCGGGCTGGTGATCAACACGAGGTCGACGTCTTTTGATTGCAGGAGCTTCTCGTAAGCCCTGGGGCCTTTGAAGAGGTTCGAGTCTGAAATCTTCGCGCGGCCCTTCTCTTCGGACACTTTATTGAAGTGAGTGCGGGTCGATAGCACACGATCTTCGAACATATCAGCCAGCGCCGTAATGCGAACGTCGGTGTTGTTGAGGAAATCGGCGCCGTCGGAATTGCCGCGCCCGCCGCAGCCGATGACGCCGAGGCCGAGCGACGAATTGGCCTCCGAGCCGAAGGCGATGGCCGACGGCACAATTAACAGCCCCGCGCCCGCCACCGCTGTGGTTTTGACGAAGTCGCGCCGCGTCGGCGCCTGTTTGTCGGCGCCTGCCGAAGGCCGTTGAGTCTGTGGTCGAGTCGTAGTCTCTTTTTTCATAGGTGTTCTCCAGTGATGAATGGGGGTTGTTACGTAGCCGTGTCATTTGACGACGCAAATAAGCTCTTCCAGGTGTTTCTTGCTTACGTTTGAGACTTTTGCGCGGTCGGCAGGATAGCCGGCCCACACAAGTAAATACGGCTTTTCGTTCTTCGGCCGTTTCAGAATTTCGCTTAAAAAACCGGTGAATTCGGCGTGCGCGTTAATATCACCGACTCCGCGTCGCGTAGCGCGGCGTCCCGCGCGTGACGCCTACCGATTTGTTGACATCGAGGGGAATGAAATCATAGTTCATCGAGGTCGTATCCTAACATCCGATCCCTACTCAGAAGAAGAGCTGATCGCCTGTATCCGATCATCGCGGCCGTTCGGCGTTACATTTAGCGCGGCCCCCTCGCTCATATCAACTTGCGCGCCAGTTCCTGTTTCTAGTCTGCGCAGATCAGTGATATGATTTCGGCGCTTCATTCATTCACCAATCCATAACGAGGCTTGCCATGAAAAAATTCGCCGTCATGTTTTTGACAGCCGCTCTGGTTGCGCCTGCGCTGACGCAAGATCAATCGAAACCTGCCCGTCAGGGCGAGAAGGTCGCCCTCGGAACCGTTGAAGTCGTTGAAGTCCTGCTTGACGTCGTTGTTAAAGACAAACGCGGACGCGCTGTGACGGACCTTTCGGCCGCCGACTTCGATGTTTTCGAGGACGGTGTGAAACAGCCGGTTCAATCGTTCAGACTGATCACGCGCAATTCGGACGGCGAATCCGGCAAGGCCATCTCCGCCGCTCCGGATACGGCTTCGGCGCCGGCGAACGCGACTCCTTCGTCTCCTGCGAAACCAGCCTCGGCGTCAAACCCTGACGCGGGCGTAAGCGTCGTCGCCCTGGTCTTCGACCGTTTGTCGCAGGACGCTCGCAAACGCGCCCATGACGCCGCAATGAGCTACGTCGGCGGAGATTCCAGCCTGACCAACTTCGTGGGAGTCTTCGCCATCAACCTTTCGGTCAACACCGTTCAAAACTACACGACGGACATCGGCCTGGTGAAAAAGGCGATTGAGAAGGCGGGGGCGATGGCCTCTTCCTCATTCGACTCGAAGACTATTGATTCGGGATCGACCATCGCCGCCGCGCAGCGTGACGCCGCCGTTCAGGCTGCGACCGCGGCGGCGTCGGGCGGGGCTGGGGGCGCGGGCGCGGGGGCGGCGGCCGGAGCCGCTTCTGTCGAGCAAACTTTCGAGGCGATGCGATCGCGGACCGAGGAGACTTTCGAGGCTTTGCAGCGCGATCAGCAGGGTTACGCGACGACGAACGGGTTGATGGCGATTGTCAATTCGATGAGCCGTCTGCCCGGGCGCAAGGCGGTGCTGCTCTTCTCGGAAGGCGTCTCCATACCGCCGGACGTGCAACAGCATTTCCATTCAGTGATAAATGCCGCCAATCGCGCCAACGTCAGCTTCTATGCGGTAGACGCCGCCGGATTGCGAGCCGAAAGCACATTGCAGGCGGCGCGCGAGGAGATCAACTCCCGCGCTCGACGGCGAATGGATAACCTGGATAGGACTATGAATGACACTTCTGGGCCGCTGACCAAAGGGCTGGAGCGCAACGAAGACCTGCTCAATATCAGCCCGGAAAGCGGGCTTTCGCAGCTTGCCCAACAGACCGGCGGCGCGTTCATCGGCGGCGCCAACAACATCGGTTCCAAATTGAAGGGGATTGATGAAGACCTCGGCACGTATTATTTGCTGACCTACTCGCCGACCAATCAGAACTACGACGGGAAGTTCAGGAACATCTCGGTCAAGGTCAAAAGATCGGGAGTCGATGCGCTGGCCCGCCGGGGTTATTACGCCGTGCCGCCGACAGGGTCTTCGCCTATGTTCTATTACGAGGCCCCGCCGCTGGCGTTGCTGAGCGGTTCCGCCAGACCGAAAGATTTTCCGCTGATGGTCAACAGTCTCAATTTTCCCGAAGCCGGGCGCGTCGGGCGTACGGCCGTGGAGGTCGAAGTCCCGACCGGCGCTTTCACGTTCACTCCCGACAACGAGAAAAAGGTCTATGGCTCGGATTTCAGCATCGTGGTTCTGATCCGCGATCAATCGAAACAGGTGGTGGAGAAGCTCAGCCATCATTACGCGCTGGTCGGGCCTCTTAAATCCGTTGATTCGGTGAAGAAAGGGAAGGTCCTGTTTTATCGCGAGACAAACCTGCCGCCCGGCAAATACGAAGTGGACGCCGTCGCTTACGACGCGCTCAACTCCAAGGCCTCGGTGAACAAATGCGGTTTGGAGATTCCCGAGGCCGACGAAAACAATCTGCGTCTGAGCGGCGTGACGATCATTCAGCGCGCCGAGCAGATGAAAGAGAAGACCGACAGTCCCTTTCTTGTCGGCGATCAATTGCTGGTTTACCCGAACCTTGGCGAGCCTGTCCGCAAATCTGCGAAGCAGATGGGCTTCTATTTCAACGTCTATACGGCGAAAGGCGTGATCGAGCCGCCGAAGCTCACGCTCGAAGTGCTGCAAAATAACAAATCGGTCGCCAAGGTTCCGCTCAAGCTCGGAACGCCCGACTCGAAAGGGCGCATTCAATACGCCAGCGCGCTGCCGCTCGACAGTCTGAGCGCGGGAAGCTACGAACTGAAAATCTCCGTCAGTGACCCGAAGAGCACGGTCACCCGCTCAGCTTATTTCACGCTCGAACCTTGAAATCGGAGGACTTTATGAAAAACTCACTCGCTACTTTGCTTATCATCGCGCTAACTGGAGCCCAACCTGTTACTACCTTCTGCCAGACGCAGAGCGACCAGGGTAAAGTAAAAATCTCGACCGGTGAAGTCCTGCTGGATATGGTGGTGAGGGATAAGAAGGGGCGCCTTGTTAAAGACCTGGCCGCGTCCGATGTCGAAGTTTACGAAGACGGCGTCCTGCAAAAGCTGGAATCTTTCCGCCTGATCACGCGCGCAACTGACGCCGAATCGGCCAAAGCGAAAGCCGCTGCCGGCGATCAGTCCGAACAGCCGGTCGTCCCGGAAAGCGGTTTCAGCACGGTGGCGATGGTCTTCGATAACCTCAGGCCAGACTTCCGGCGTTACGCCTGCCAGGCGGCAAAGACTTACGCAGCCGAAAACGTCAAATCCAAAGATTACGTCGGCGTCTTCGCTTTGGGACTGTCGCTCGCGCCGGTTCAATCGTTCACCCGTGATATGGAGTCGACCAGAAAGGCTATCGAGCAGGTCGAGAAAATGGCATACAACGCAAATATCAAGCCGGGAACAGGCGCGGATCTAGTAAACAAGGCCGATAAGATACCGGAGAGTAACGATCCATCCAACAAGCGGTGGGCGCAGTTTCAGGCAAGAATCGTAGACGCTTATGAGAAACTGGAGGCTCAGAGAAAGGGCCTGGCGACTGTTAACGGCCTGATGGCGATAATTGACGCGCAAAAAGAAGCGCCGGGCCGCAAGGCTATCATCTTCTTCTCTGACGAAGTGACCATCACCACGGAGACGGGCGCGCAATTCGCCGATGTTACAAGCGCCGCCAATAAAGCCAATGTAACGATCTATACGGTGGACGCCGCCGGATTGCGCGCGGAAAGCCAGACCTCCGAATCCTCCCGCAATCTGCAAAACCTGGCGGAGAGAGCGAGAGCGCGAGCCGATGCGGGCGGCCCGATTTTGGGCGAGGCGGTCTTGAAAGATATGGAGAAGAACGAATCTCAAGTCAACAACAGCGCAAGGGGCAGATTGGAGCAATTGGCGTATTGGACCGGCGGTTTTGTCGTCAGCGACACGAACGACATGGCCAAACGGCTGGGCCGGGTTGATGAAGAGTTGCGGACTTACTACCTGATGAATTACATCACGACCAATCAGAACGTCGACGGCAAATTCCGCCAGATCGAAGTGAAGCTCAAGCGCCCAGACCTGGTCGTTCAGTCGCGCAAGGGCTACTATGCCGCTTCCTCCGGCGCTTCGTTCGCGGACTTTGAAGCCGCCGCGGTCGCGGCGTTGAACAATTCCCCATCCGCTCTTCCCGTCAAAGCGATGGCGCTGAGCTTCCCGCAGGCTGCCCCAGTCGCGCGCGTGCCGGTGATGGCTCAGATTCCGCCCGACGCGATTACTTTTGTGGAAGATAAGACGGCGAAAACCTGGACGACTGACATCCGTGTCATCGCGCTGATCAAGGACCGGGACAAGCAGGTTGTGAAAAATCTGAGCCAGCAATTTCGACTTAGCGGGCCGCTGGACAAGCTGGCGGAGGCCAAACGAAACGGACTGAATTATTACCGCGAGGCTGAGCTTCCAACAGGCGTGTATGAAGTCGAGATAATCGCTCACGACGCTCTAAGCGCAAAAGCCTCGCTGCAGGGCATCCCGCTCGAAGTCGTCGCGGAAGGCGAAAGCAAGGTCTCCTTGAGCAGCGTGATCATTGTGGGGAGCGCCTCACAGGCCCCGGCGAACCGGCAGGCGGACAATCTTTTCATCGCCGGCGACCTGTTGTTAATACCCAATTTCGGCGCCCCGATTCGTAAAACGGTCAGCAAACAGTTGCCGTTCTTCTTCACCGTCCGCCCCGCGAAGGGTAGCGCGGCTCCGACGGCGGAGCTTGAAATCCTCCAGAGCGGAAAATCGCTTGCGAAATTGCCGCTGCCGCTGCCTACCGCCGACGCGTTAGGACGCATTCAGTTCGTCAGCGCGCTGCCGCTCGACAGTCTGAGCGCGGGAAGCTACGAGCTGAAAATCTCCGTCAGTGACGCGAAGAGCGCAGTAAGCCGCTCGGCCACTTTCATTGTCGAGCCTTGATTACTCTTGTTTGACATGAAACTCCTGATGTCCGGGCGAACTTCTCGCGCAAGAACGCGAAGGGAAGCCAAAAGGGATGCGGATTATTCACTGTCGAGGAGAATCGGGTTTGGCTTTCTCGGAATTTTCGTCAATGGCTTCGCCGCGAACGAAACCTTTGGCGGTGGCTTCTTCGGCGATCTTGTTCAGACGCGCAAAGGTCTCGCGCGCTTGATCGGCTTCGGCCTTGCGCCCGGCCCTGGCGTAAGCGCGTGAGAGCGTGAAATGAACCCTCGGTTCATTCGGGGCGAGACTCCGCGCAGTCTCCAACTCCGCAACGGCTTTCGCATTCTCGCCCAATTCGAATAGGATTCTACCGAGGACGTAATGTCCGAGCGGCAGGCGGGCATAAAGGTCAACGGCCTCCTGCGCGAACTTCAGTCCCGCTTCGGCTTCTTTGTTTCTCATGTGGATGTATGCGATCTGAAGCCTGGCCAGGGCGTGGTTCGGGGAGTTTTCGATCTCTTTTTTGAAAGCCGCGATGGCCCCCTCGTCGTCGCGCTGGGTAAGCAGATAACGTCCGCAAGCGTATTGCACGCCCGGCGCTTTCGGGTAATCGACGGCCAGGCGTTCATATTCCTGCCGGGCGTCGCCCTGATTCTTCTGCGCCGCCTGATGCTCCGCGAAACCGGCGCGCCGGATCATCTCGCGATCCCGGTAACCGGGCGCTACCTGAGAGGGGAGCATCGGCATCCGCAGGACGGCCAACCCATGCGCGATGATCAGGTCTTCACGATTTATATTCTCGTAGCTGAGCCCGCCGAAGAGGGTCTGCGCCGTCTCGAAGTCGCCTTTGAGCAGCAGCAGCATTCCTTCGTGATAGCGCATCGCCATATCGAGGTCGTGGTTGTTTCCAATGCCTATTTGACGTCCTTGTCGAACGCGCCCGAGCGCGTTGTCGTAATTGCCGACTTTGAACTCGCACAATCCGAGCATCACGAACGGCGCGCCGGCCTGTGGCTGCAGCTCACTCACCCGTTTGAAGGCTGGAATCGCCTCGGCGTACCGATCGCGATCATAAAGCAGCGTGGCCAGATACCACCAGCATTCGACCGCTTTCGGTTTCGCCGCGACGGCTTTGCGATAAAGCTCGATGGCGTCTTCCAACCGCCCGGCCTCGCGCGCCTCGTCGGCTTGCGCTTTCAACTGATCGAAGTTCGCCTGTGTTTTTGCCTGAGTTTTGTCTGGTTGGGCTGCGGGTCTGGCCCGGCGCTGCTGCGCCTGCGCGGGAATGTAGAAAAGCAGGGCAATGAAAACAATTATTGGCGAAATTACGATCTTGAGATTCATCAATGCTCCCTCTCGATCCGGTCATTGCTGTTTTGTCGACGCAGTTGAGGGCGTCTTGACGACTCCTTCGCCTTCGACGACTTTGATGTACTGATTGATCGGCGGATTCGCGAGCTTGTCCACTTTGCCGCTCGGCCATTTGATCTCGACGCTGTCCATCTTCGCCGCCTGGCCGATGCCCAGAATTTCGCGCGGGTCGTGCGACGACAGATAACTGCCCCCGCTGGTCTTAAAACGCGAGCGATTCACGCCGCCCGCCGTCCACGTGATGATCGCGCCGACCGCGCCGGGATTGCTTTTCGTGGCGACGAGCTGAAGCCCAAGCCAGTTGTTTCTGTTTCCGCCTTCGTTGCGCAGCAGGATCGGCGCGTCGCCGTTGTTGATGATCAAAATGTCCAGGTCGCCGTCATTGTCCATGTCGCCAACCGACAGCCCACGGGCGGGGAAGTCGCGTTTGAACACTTCGCCTGATTGGGCGCTGACGTTTTTGAATTTGCCGTTGACGTTCTCGAACAACAGCAGCGGCTCTTTATATTTCACCTTCGCCGCCTGTACCTCGACCATGTCGTCGGGGTGGCCGTTGGCAAGGATCAGGTCGGGGTCGCCGTCGTTATCGTAATCGATGAACTTCAACCCCCAGCCGCTCAACAGTCGCGTCGCCTGGCCTATTTCGCCGGCCTGATCAGTGAAGGTCATGTCTTTTTCGTTGCGGTAAAGGCTGAAGAGCTCCTGGTCGATGTTGGCGACGAACAAGTCCTGCCATCCGTCGCCGTTGAAATCGGTCGCGTCAACGCCCATTCCTGAACGCGGGCTGCCCGCGTCACTGTAGCCGACGCCGGAAGCCAGTCCGATCTCTTCGAACTTGCCGCCGCCTTTGTTGGCGAACAGGTAATTGGCCATCGTGTCGTTGGCGACAAACAGGTCCATCAATCCGTCATTGTTGACGTCCGTGGCGACCGCGCCGAACGACTTGCCGGGCGAATTGGCGATGCCCGACGCCTTGCTCACGTCGCTGAATTTGCCGCCGCCGTCGTTGTGAAACAGGAAGCTCGGTCGTGGTTTGAAGACGCGCGGGATGCAGTAATACCGCCTGCCAAGACGATTGTCGCCGCAGGAGAGGCTGTCCAATGCGCTGTATTGCACGAAGCTCGATACGAACAGGTCGAGCTTGCCGTCGTTGTCGTAATCGAAGAACGTCGCGCAGGTCGACCAGTTCGGCGCCGCGACTCCGGCCTTCTCGGTGATGTCGGCGAACGTCCCGTCGCCGTTGTTGCGGAACAGGACGTTCTTCCCGTAATTGGTCACATACAAATCCTGCCAGCCGTCGCCGTCGAAATCGGCCGCCGCCGCGCCCATCCCGAAATGTCCCATCTGGCCGCAGCCGACCCCGGCTTTGTCGATCACATCGGTGAACGTGCCGTCTCCGTTGTTGCGATAGAGCGCGTTTTTGATCGGCGTCTTCGGCGTGAAAAAGTCCGAGGGGCCGCTGTTGACGAGGTAGATGTCCATCAGGCCGTCGTTGTTGTAATCGAAGAACAACCCGCCGCCGCCGCAGGTTTCAGGAAGATGGCGCGCGTCCGAACGCCCGTTTTCGTGCGTCCAGGTTATGTGGCTGGCCTTCGTCACATCCACGAAGGTCACGGGTTGCGTTGTCGAAGCGTTTTGCGCCCTCGGAACGGAAAACGGTTGAAGGGCCAGGCAGACGGCGCCGGCGATCACGAACAATAGAAACTTCACTGTTTTCTCATGTGAATTTTGCACATGCCTCATGTAAATAATGATCAATACGGATACTCCTCGCCCGGTTTTGCGATGCGAATCCGATGATCGGTGAATTTGAAATGCGAGCCGGGCAGATCGGTCTTCGGCATGTGACACGAAGCGCAGTTCTTCGATTCGACTTTGCAGCCCGGCGCGCTGCGTCCCTCGCTCGATTCCGAGGGCTTAGCCGCAGCGCCCGATCCTCGCCCGGGTTTATGGCAGGCCAGGCATTTCGCGTCGTAATAGGCCTCGTCATGTGACGCCGATTCGTGCGGGTCGTGACACGCCGTGCAGCTTATCCTGCGATCGTCGGAGTAACATTTGCTTCCGAAGATGCGATATGGTTGAAAGCGGACGCCGTTGATGCCGATCCGCTTCGGCGCCATGACTATCTCTTCGGCGCTGCGATGACAGGAGCCGCAGAAGTCCTGGGCCAATTCATCGCCGCCGAGCCTCGCTGGATTGAAAATCTTATCCTTGTTCGGAATGCCTTCTTTGCCCGCCGCCACGTGCTCGGCGCCGGGACCGTGACACGCCTCGCATCTGACTCCCGGCGCCATCTTCTCAAGATGCAACTGATTGCCGCTGATCGCGCCGGTCGAATGGCAATTGAAGCACTGCATGACTTCGTCCCGGGGAAGTTTCCGGCCAAAGGCTTCGAGCGCCGATTGAGGGCGCGTATCCTGGTAACCAAGGGTCAGGTCCAATCCTTTGGCGTCAGTGTAAAAGCTCACGCGGCTTTCGTAATATTCGCCGTCGTATTTGAGTAAATAAGTTTGCCCTGCCTTCCCCTGCCCGAAGCTGTATAGGATCGGCTCTGAAATAGTCTCTTTCCCGTCCGTCACGGTGTAGATACTCTGATCGCCCTTGCGAACGATCTCATAAGAAAATTTGCCGTCGCGGAATTCCAGCCGCTTGCGCGAGCTGAGGATCGGAGCTTGCGCTACTAGCTCCAACGCAAGTCCCATCGAGCTTTTTTCCTGAACCGCAACCTTGTCCTTGTGGCATTCGGCGCAGGCCTGGCTGCCGACGAAATTGACGCCGACGGGAATTCTGGTCGGCCTCCAGATCTTGCCCCGCTGGGCCTGTTCGCTCGGCGCTTGCGGGCGTGAGAATCCGAACGCCGCAAACGCTCCCAGCGCGAGCGATATCGTTAAGGCCAGTTTTCTCCTTCGACAGGTATGCTTCATCTTAATATAGCCTTCAGTCAAGAACTCCTGTCACAGAAGTACCCAAATTTTCCAACCCGTGCAAGTGGTTTGAAAGTGTTGTCTCGAATGCCCCCAACGGGAGTTGGGGGATGGTTAAAGTCCGACCTACACAGAATCCACTCTTTGTCTGAATGCCCCCAACGGGAGTTGGGGGCATTCAAAAACTTTCAAAAAAACTTCGCCTCTGATCTAGAGCAATGAATAGATCATGGTTTAGTCGGGGGACGATCATTTGAATCGCGGAGCAAAGGATTTTGCTTTTGCGATTCGGCGGTCGGCTGTCTCTTCTGTTGCTCGGCGGTTAGCCGTTCGATGATCGCCTGCTCGCGCTTTGCGTCGTCAGTCCGCTTGAGCTTGAAATAGAGTCGGGCCAGCAGGACGTGCGCCTGCATGTAATCGGGCAGTATGGTAACGACCTGCTCGAGCAGTTTGACCGTCTCGTCAGTTTTACCCTGAGCCTGGACCAATTGCGCCAATTGAAAGAGGGCGCCCGGATCGTCCGGCCTGAGTTCGAGCGCGCGCCTCAAGAGCGGCTCCGCTTCTTCCAGCTTCCCGTCCTCACGGTAGAGCCAGCCGAGACGGACATTGGCGATGAAATCGCGCGGGTTGAATTCAAGCTCCTGTTTGAACTCCTGAATCGCAAGTTCGCGGGCGCCTGAGAGCAGATGCGCCACGCCGAGCTGCGAATGCGCGGTCGGCAGCTTCGGATTGAGCCGCGTGGCCTGCTTCAACTCTTCAATGGCGGGCGGAAGCTCGCGACGCGCCAGATTGAGCAGTCCGAACATCAGATGAGCCTCGGCGGAGCCGAGTTCCTTGAAGACCTTATCAATCAGCGCGCGCCCCTTCTCGACCTGTTCGTCCAGCAAGTAGGCCGTGGCCAGCGCATAGGCGGCCGCGGTGTTGTCCGGCTGCGCGCCGTAAACCTTTTCTAGTTCCGCCATTGATTCTTTGAGCTTGCCCGTCTCGAAAAGGCACATCCCCAGCAGGAAGCGGGCCTGGATGTTGTCGGTTTGCGCTTTGACGACCTGGTCGAATTCGCCGAGCGCCTGTTGGTAATTCTCAGTCTGGTAGTAGGCGATGCCGAGATTGAGACGAATCGATTGTTCTTTCGGATCGAACTCCAGCGCCTGCCGGTACCGGACGATCGCCTGATCGTATTGGCCCAGTTTGGCGAAAATGACGCCGAGGTTCGAGAGCGCGTCAATCCGGCGCGGGATCAATTTCAACGCAGCCTCGTAGGCCGCGCGCGCGCCTTCCAGATCGCCTTTTTGCTGCAATTCGACTCCGCGCGAGAATTGCTCCTCGGATTGGCGAACGATTTCGCGCTCCTGCGTCGGAACGAACGAGAGCGTCAGCAGAAATACGAGACAGGCAAACATAAATCACTCAGCGATTTGATCCAGCAAAATGAATGGGAATGAGTACGGGTTGAACGGCGAGAGTATAACACCCGCAAGCCCTCAATAAAATTCTGGCGCGGAGAGGTCATCTCCCCGCGCCAGAAATGAAAGACAAATTGGAAGTGGATGTTAGAAGGTGAACTTCACAGCCATCTCGAT
>DASTMP010000174.1:0-38369 GCA_035714085.1 Blastocatellia bacterium | reverse complement strand
AGGCAACGCCAAAGCCGCTCGACAGATGGACTCCGGGAAGTTTGGGCCATCCGCAAGTCTGTAGCTGGCCCCGCCGCGCTTCACTTCTATTTTGCGCGATTTTGAAATGGCTGTAAGGCCTGTCGAATACAAACCTGCGCCTTTGGCTAATCTTTCCGCCGCGCGCTTGTAGAGTGTCATCGCGTCGCTACGGTCGGCGGCCGGATCGCCAGCTTCGTCGGCGCCCCAGAATCCTAACTCGATCAGCCTGGCTTTGATCTCTTGGCGCTCATGTTCGGTCATTTCGCGCCCCCCAGTGCGGCTTCGGAATCAATCTCTCGGGGCCACTCATCCAACGAATTCCAGTACTCCTGCCACCCCTTACGCGAAGTGAAGACTTTGGTGTTGTCGTCGGTCATCACCTCGATCCGTCCGTTCATCCATTCCGCAACCACCGTGTCCGCGCCGGTCAGTTTTTCAACGCGATCAGCCGTTTCAGAGTCGATAATTGCCCGAAGTACCTCGTATCCCCACAGTAACAAGTCGGTTTTCGATACCACGATGACGCATGGATAATCGTCGACCGTAACGGTCTCCCAACTGTAAACGGATCGCCCGGAGACGAAGACCTCAAGCTTTTTCAATTGCGCCTTGGTATCGGCTGCCTGCATTTCGCCCGCGCCCCCCTCTTCTTCGCGGCCCCGCCTGGCTTCGTCGGGTTTCTCGTCGGTCATTGATTGTTGCACCCTTTAGGGCAGATCCAATAGCCGTTAGGCAGGGAGCGTTCACCCTTCTGTAAGGGCAATCTCCAAGACCGGCCACACTGGTTGCAAACGAGCCTCGGAGCGATTTTTCGCTTGATCCCCCCGCCTTGATCCGGCGTGGTGTCTTTGTACGCTACCCCAAATTTTTCCAATTCAGACTTTGATAGATTTAATGGGTTCATGTCGATCGCACTCCTTTCTTCGCGGATTTTTTCGAGGCGCGCCTCGGCCCGTCCGTCTTCGGCAAAGGCTGCGCTCGAATCTCATCTTTTACTTCGTCGCCGGTCTGGCTGGCGCGGCGAAGCGCTTCTACGGGGCTTTCTACGCCGCTATGAGCTGTATACATCTTCGATTCTTCGGTCTTCATCCAATCAATCTAGTCGTCTATATGATTTTAAACAAGTGCTCTGGGCAATGACATCGTTGGCGCGTATGGCGGATCAGGGGGTTCTGTCGGGGAATTGGTGATATGAAATCGTTTTGGAAGTTCCAGTGAACAGCATAGCGCTGACATTCGGCGTCGTGCTTGCGGGGAAAGGGGAAGTTTGGGCGGATGACCTGCGGATAGAGGTTGTAGGTCCTGACGTCCCCATTTCTGATGTTTACGGAAAGAGTCAGACAATTGCTTTATTGAATCTGAAAGCAAGAAGAAAAGCGGAAGCCACGCCGACCAGGATGGCGATGAACTGTGAGGTCGAGAGCGCGCCGCTAAAAACAAAACCACGGTCTTCGTCGCCGCGCAAGTATTCAAGCAGGAACCTACCCACGGCGTAAAGCAGCGCATAGGCAAGAATGATCTCGCCGTCAAATCGCTTGTGGCGCGCCAACCAGACGAGAAAGCAGAATAGAGCCAAACAGAAGAGAGACTCATAGAGCTGTACCGGATGCAAGGGGACATTCAGTGGAGCGCCGCCAATCCGCGCGGCATCGGGGTCGGTGAAAGTCACTGCCCAGGGGAGTTGCGTGGGGCGTCCGTAATCATCACCGGCCATCAGACAACCGATGCGACCAATGGCCTGCCCCAACGCGATGGACGGGCCGCACAGATCAGCCGTTTTCCAGAACGGCAGTTCAGGATTTCTGAGGAAGTAAATCGCCGCGACCACCAGCGCGCCAAGAAACCCGCCGTAAAAATCTCCGGCGCTCTCTAGAAAAGAGCGCGACCAGAGCTGCGTGGGATCCGCCGCATATTCGGACCACTGGCGAATCACCGGCGCCAGCTTGGCGCCGATTAGCGCTCCGACAATGAGCCACAGACCGAGCGACGTAACGCGGTCGGGATCGAGTCCTTCGCGCCGCGCCGCCCGCGTCAGGCGCCACAGCGAGGCGAGATAGGCCGCCGCCAGGAAGACGCCGAATGTATACAGCGTGAAATATGGTGTGACGATCAGACGAGGATACATGTAGCTTGACCTTGTCGTTCTTAGGATGCGCCGCCAAACAGACTATAACCGAGCGCGGCGAGAACAATCAGTGTGATAATGACGTAAATCCGATCGCGCTGGAATGTAAAGGCCGCGACGGAAAAGATCACGCGGGCGACCGGCGTGGCAACGAGCAGCAACAGGCCCAACTGAATGATCCCGCGCCCGCTCAAGGAGCGTGTATCGGCGACGATTCCGGAAACCCCGCGTAAATCCGCCGGCTCTCCGACAAACACTCGATAGGTGGGCGCCTCCGCGCCGTGCCGAGCCAGGTAGATGGCGCCGCCCAGCAACGTGACAGAAGCGGCTATAATTACTCCGGCGCGTAATAAATTGCCGATAATCTCTTCAATCCGCTGATCGCTCAAGACAATTCTCCTTCTCTCCGCCATTATCAATATCTCCCCGGTGTTGAATGTTTTCGTTCTCTCATCAAAGTCGTCCGGTCAGACCGTTGTAGATCATTTCAATTGCGAGCGCGGCAATTACAACGCCGAAGACAATGCGAAGCCCTCGCGTTGGCGCAGTGACGAGCACGCGCGCGCCTAGTAACGAACCGATCAGCACGCCGAGCATCACGGGCATCACCAGCCCGGGATCGATGTAGCCCCGGTTGAGGTAAACCCCCACGCTCGCTGCCGCCGTGACGCCGATCATGAAGTTGCTGGTCGTGGTCGAAACCTTGAAGGGAATCCGCATCACCCGATCCATAGCCAGCACTTTTAAAGCCCCTGACCCGATGCCGAGCAACCCCGACAACCCGCCTGCGATGAACATCACCGCATATCCCAACGGGACCCGGTGGACGTGATAGAGCCGTCTTCCTTCGGGAGTCGGAAAGCCGCCGTCCATTCGTAAGCGCGCGGCCAGCGGGTCGGAGCGATCCGCCTCAGGACGTTCGCGACGCGCCCTGACCGACAGCCATGCTGAATGCAACAGCATCACACCGAACACCACGGCGATCACGCCGGTCGGAATGCGCGACGCCAGAAAAGCTCCTACAATCGCCCCCGTCGTCGTGGCGATCTCCAGAAACATACCGATTCTGATGTTGCTGAACCCCTCTTTTACGTAGGCCGCCGCGGCGCCTGACGAAGCGGCGATGACGGAAACGAGTGACGCGCCGATGGCGTAACGGACGTCCACGTCGAAGATCAGCGCCAGCAGCGGCACGATCACCACACCTCCGCCAAGGCCGGTTAGCGAGCCGAGAAATCCGGCGAAGAATGAACAGAGTAAAACGAGCAGTGTGAATTCCAGAATATTCAAGGCAAGGCGAAATTTCCTTCTTCGGCGCTCACTCGTAAGCCTTGTGTTTTCTGGGAAGGCCGTAATTTGACTATGAGCATGCGCCAACTCTTATCACTTCGGGGATTGCCTGGGTAGTAGCCGACACTATATTGATGTCGCAATAACAAGGCAATGCTGATGACCGCATCTTCAATCTCGTTTGCGCCGCCTGGAAAAAATGATTCGCCCCCGCTCATTCCGGCGAGTTCTTCCAGCATGATTTTCCCGGAGGAAAATCTCTACCGCTGTTCGTATCGCCTATCCCGATGCAGTAGATTTGAACACCGGCCTCCTTGACCAGTTTCATCAACTCTCCGTATCAGAGAAAAACGTAACATCCTGTTTTATCCGTCTTCATACACCTCGTAGTCCTGGGGGCAAAGACCGGGCACAAAATTATTCCGCCTGTCACTCACACTTACGCTGAGCGTAACTATGTCGGTCCTTAACCTCAGCGTGTTCTCCTGTCCATGAGCTTCCCCAAATGGCGCCAACTCGAAGATGCCGGAGTGTGGCAGGATCGGACAGCGGTGTGGAAATCTGGGACAAAACCTTCCGGCAGTCCGCCCCACCTCTGAATCGAAAACATCAGGCGCCAATGGCTTTGACACCAGAGCCATGCTCCCAATCTATCGCCCTGCCGGTACGGAGATTGCGGTTGGCGCTAGAGCGATTACAGCCGCGGCTCAACCGTGACAGGGGTGTCTCGAAATGGAACTGAAGTATACTGAGCGACGCCGGAAGCGGATCGAACAAGGAAAGAAGTAGGAGAGCCAGAATGAGAGAGCGAGCGCTGATTGCTGAAGACAACGATGACATGCGCGATCTGCTTCAGGAGGTGCTGGAAGACGCCGGCTATGAAACCCTTGTCGCGGCCAATGGCCTCCAGGCGCTTGCGCACATCGAAAGGGAGAGCGAAGTAATTGACGTGGTGATCACCGACGTGCGGATGCCCGAAATGACCGGCCGCGAGTTATTAATGAAGGCGCGAGAGGTTCGCGCCGAAGCGCCGGTCATCGTGATCACGGCCTTCGGCTCTGTGGAACAGGCGGTGGAGATGGTCAAAGCAGGCGCTTATCAATATTTGACCAAGCCGTTCGACAATCGCGAAATTCTACGACTGGTCGAGGAGGCGCTGGAACGAAGCGCAGCCCAACGGGAACAGGCGCGCCTGCGGAGGGAACGAGCCGCGACGCCTCCGCGTATCATCGGCGTCTCGCGCCCGATGCGTGAATTATTCGATCATATCGCGCTCTCCGCTCGCAGCTCCAGCACTGTGCTCATCGTAGGAGAGTCAGGGACAGGCAAGGAACTCATCGCGCGCGCGATTCACGAGATGTCGGAACGCAAGGGGGCCTTCGTCCCGGTCAATTGCGCGGCGATTCCGGAGGAATTGATCGAATCGGAACTGTTCGGGCACACGGGAAGCGCATTCACGGGCGCAAAGCAGCCGCGGGCCGGGCTGATCGAAGCGTCCGACGGTGGCACGCTTTTCCTTGACGAAGTCGGAGAATTGCCGTTGCCCGTGCAGCCGAAGCTGCTGCGTTCGCTGCAAGAGGGCGCGGTCCGCCGCGTGGGAGCGAAC
Organism: Blastocatellia bacterium; assembly: GCA_035714085.1. GTDB lineage: Bacteria > Acidobacteriota > Blastocatellia > RBC074 > RBC074 > JAJVID01. The sequence continues at coordinate 33,327 of DASTMP010000174.1, read as the reverse complement.
GCCGAACAAACTGTCGACCTGCGCGTGGTCGCGGCGACAAACCGCGACCTGGAACAGGACGTGCGCAACGGGCGCTTTCGGGAGGATTTGTTCTGGCGTCTGAATGTCATTCGGCTCAATGCGCCACCGCTGCGCGGCCGCCCGTTCGACATCCCGTTGCTGGTCGAGCACTTTGTCAACAAAGCGGCCGAAGCCGCCAAGAAGCCTTTGCTCGACGTGTCGTCCGACGCGCTCGCCGTCCTTACCGCCTATTCCTGGCCGGGCAATGTGCGCGAACTGGAGAACGCCATCGAGCGGGCGGTCGCGTTCGCGCGCGGGACGTTAATCACGCCCGACGATTTACCGGATCGCGTGCGCACGAGCGGCATGACATCAGCGCTGATCGCTCGTTCTGTCGAACAGAATATGACCTTGCGGGATCTGGAGCGTGAATACATTCTGGAGGTACTGCGCCGCACAGGCGGCAACAAATCGCGAGCGGCGGAACTGCTCGGCCTCGACCGCAAGACGCTTTATCGCAGGCTCGATGAATATCGCGGCGAGGGCGTCTCTGACCTATAGCACGTCCACGATGTCCCAATTATCCACAATGGCCTCTCCCGGATTCCCCACCCCAGGCGCTAAAAGTACTGACACTACAATCCGGATGAGCGGTTCCACTCTGGCACGTTGGTTGTAGAACTGATAAACGCCTATTAAGGCAATTGCTGGCCTCAATACCGGTGGGCGGCGTCGGTACGGGAAATACAGCGAATTGAGTTGAACTCAAATTGTGGTTTGAAGCTCCACAGTAATCAATTCGTTGTGATTATGGCGGCGCGGCTCACCGGCTAAAGAGCCTGCAGATATTCCCTTCTGAGTTAGTTAGGTGATGTATTCGTGCAAAAGCACTATCTCCGTGGGCGCGTCGTCGCAAAATGAGTAGCAGGGACCTCCAGAGCAGACATGTCAGCGCAATTCTGACAATCACCTCCCTGCGGCGGCGCGCCATTTTTTATCTCAACACCACGAACTCAACGAGATGAAAATACTGATCGCATACGACGGCTCGGTTTTTGCGAATTCGATTCTGGACGACCTGCGTTATGCGGGTTTGCCCCCGCGCGCTGAAGTTATAGTGTTCACGGTGGCCGAGCCGGAGGACTTCCTGGTTGGCAAGGAGACCGAGGGAGTCGTGGGCTGGCTCGGTCGCAGATTGATCGAGGCGCATATGTCGGCGAGGCTTGCCCGGGATTGTATTCAAGCGAAATTCCCGGGCTGGGATGTGACTTTCGAGGCCCGCCTCGCGGCGCCGCCGCAGGAAATCATCGGGGAAATTATGCGCTGGAACCCGGATCTCGTCATCGTCGGCCAACACGGGCGCGCAGACTCGAAACGAACCGGACTCGGCCGCGTCACCAAACGGATATTCAAAGAGACGAATCGCTCCGTGCGTATAGCGCGTGTGAACGCGCGCCCGCAAGACGCTCCGACGCGCATCATCATTCCCTTGGCCGCGTCACAAAATCCCGAAACTGCGGCGCGGGCCGTCGCGACACGTTTTTGGCCCCCGGGAACAGAGATAAAGCTCGTCGCTTCTCCCGGCGCGATGCTCAGTGAAATGCAAATTGCCTGCGAAGCGCTTGACGCGCGTGTGGATGCGGTTATGGAGGTCAGGTGGCCGGCGAAGCGGAAACCTCAATCTGGAAACTTATTCGTCACTTCCGAAGTCATAGCCGGGTCCCTGGCGCCCGGCGTGATCGAAACAGCCAGGCGATGGCGCGCGGACTGCATTTTCATCGGGGCCGAGGAGACGTCTTTCTTCGAAAGGTTGATCGGCGGAAACCTTGTCGCGAACGTCGCCACGCGCGCCGAATGCTCGGTCGAGGTCGTACGAGGCCCGATCCGCTGCGACCATGCGATCCACGAATTCTCCGCCGGCGCCTGGGATGAGGGTTCTCTCCCTGTCGTAAGCTGAGCGACGGTCAGATCATCCGCGCTTTCCTAATCACGCTATCGAGCGTGATGAAGGCTGTGTCCCAAGTTTCCACACAGCCAGAGAGGGTGGCCGAGCATTTATGCGAAAACGAGCGGTAGATCGCGGAACGTCGCGTAGCGATTTAGATGGAGTTGGCGCCGTTAAGCAGGACCAAATACTTGATGTCGCTCAGCGCAAATGTTTGAACGTTGGATGCGGCCTGAGCGAATCTGAAGCTGGCGCAAGATTGACTCTCCGAACAAAATCCGGGGCCAACGAAACTAGTCATGCCTGAGCGCCACCATGGGATCTACTTTGGCCGCCTGACGAGCCGGAATGTAGCTGGCTAAGAGGGCAATTGCCATGAGCAGCGCGGAGACTGCGACAAGTGTAGCCGGGTCACCGGGCTTGACGCCGTAGAGCAAGCCCGATAAGAAGCGCGTCAGGCCCAGCGCCGCGGCAAGGCCAATCGCCACACCGATCAATACCAGCTTGATTCCCTGGCCGATGATCATATTGAGAATTGCGCTTTTTTCCGCTCCCAGCGCCATGCGAATGCCGATCTCCCGCCTTCGCTGTGAGACCGAATAGGCGATCACGCCGTAGAGGCCCACAATGCCGAGGAATAGCGCCATGCCCCCGGCGACAGCCAGCATCACCAGCGTGAACGAAATTCGCGCCATCGACATGGCGTAGTAATAGTTCAACGTGTGTACCTCCGCCAATGGAAGATTGGGGGCCACTGACCACACCGCCTGCCGGATCTCGTTCACCAATCCTTCTGAGCCTGCGCGTGAACAGCGGATGGCGAAGGTCACGTTGCGTTGCGCCTGGACATCTGAATTGCCCTGGAAGCTAGCTACTAAGATTGGCCAATAAACGGAAGTGGGCGCTTCCTTATCCGCACCGTCCTGGCGCACGTCTCCTACAACACCAACGACCTCTCGCCAGTCGTCCTTCTGGCTTGCCCGGATTTGCTTGCCGATGGCGCTCAAAGGGTCGCGCCAAGACTCGCGCGCGAATTTTTCAGAAACGATGGCTATCGGAACCTTATTGTAGATGTCACCCCAAGTGTAATCGCGGCCGGCGAGGAGCGGCGCGCCAAGCGTTTTGAAAAAGCCCGGCGCAACGAATTCGAATCGGTTGGACGGAACGGCGCCATGAGCGAAGGCGCTGTCCTTTGCGAAGACCGGACCCACCCTACCACTACCATCCATGGGGACATTTGTGGAGAGGCCCACTGAGGTGACGCCCGGAATGGCCTCAATCTTGCGCAAAATTTCCTCCTCAATGCGAACCGCGGGCTCGGCGTCTGGCGCCTGATCGTCGCGAATCGCGATGCGGAATGTCTGGACTTCCGAAGGCGCAACGAATCCGGGATTGACTCTGGTCAGGGCGCGAAAGGTGCGTATCATCAGTCCCGAGCCAACCAGCAGGACGAGCGCCAGCGCTACCTGTACGATTACCAGTACGCCACGCGACCGCTGCCGATCACGGCTTTCGCTCATTGAACGTCCGCCCGCGCTCAGTCCGAGCCCTGCGCCCGGGTATTTGAAGACAGGGACGGAACCGAAAAGCAGGCTCGCGGCCAGCGACACCGCGCCCGTGAATAGCGCGACGTTTCCATCAACGCCGATTTCATGGATGCGAGGCAGGCTCTGGGGCGCCATAGCGATCAGGACTCGCAAGGCCCAATAAGCCATTCCAATGCCAAACAAACCGCCGAACACCGCCAGAATCAGACTCTCAATGAATAACTGCGCAGCGATGCGACCTCGGCTTGCGCCCAGCGCGGCGCGGATGGCCAGCTCCTGCCGGCGACCCTCAGCGCGGACCAGAAGAAGGTTGGCCAGATTGGCGCAGGCGATGAGGAGCACCAGGCTGATGCCGCCCATCAGCACCCACAAGACCTTGCCCACGTCCCCCACCACATCTTGCTTCAGCGGCCGGAGGTTAGGCCCTAATCTCAAGTCTTCAAACATCTTGAGGCTGAAACCCGGCTGCATGGAGAAACTTCTGACTTCAATGGGGAGCATGCGCGCCACGTCTGCGTTGGCCTGCTGAAGCGTGACGCCCGGCTTGAGCCGGGCAATCCCGCCGTAAACGAAGACTCCCAAGAAGGTCTTCTCGCGATTTAACCTCAGGGGCAGAAGCATGGCCAACCTTGTCTGGTCCAGGAAGCGAAAGCTCTCCGGCGCCACGCCGATGATCGCACGCGGCTTGCCATCCACTTCGATCGTTCTTCCGATCACTGAACGATCACCGCCGAACTTGCGGCTCCAATAGCCGTAGGTCAGGATCACCGTATCCGCGCTGTTCGGGGAATCGTCCGCCCGCGTGAAGGAGCGTCCGAGCAAAGGCGTAACTCCCAGAATGGGAAGCAGGCCATCGGTCACGCCGAGAGCCGGCGCGCGCTCAGGCTCCCCAAGACCGGTGATGTTCACAGAGTCGCCGGCGCCATTTATCCCCCTACTATAGAGACCGATGTCCTGAAAAGCGCCGCTATGCTCGCGAAAAATGAAGTAGGCTGATGGTGATACACCCATGTCGCTGATGCCCAGCCCCTGAGATGTGAGCGTGACGTCGAGTAGTTCCTCCGGATGGGGATAGGACAGCGGCTTTAGCAAAACGCCGTTGACGACACTGAAAATGGCCACAGTGGCGCCGATGCCCAGGCTCAGCGTGATCACGGCAATCAACGCAAATCCGGGGTTTCTCATCAACCTCCGCGCGCCGTAGCGCAGATCCTGAATCAGCGTTTCAACCGAAGTTAATCCCCACATTTCGCGACTTACCTCCTTCAGCCAGGTTTGATTGCCGAATTGTCGCCGGGCGGCGTAATGAGCCTCTTCCGCCGCCATCCCGGACGACAGGTTCTGCTCGATCTGCATCTCGAGATGGAATCGCATCTCCTCTTCCATCTCGCGCTCGTGTCTTCCCCGGCGCAGCAGCGAAAGCAGCCAGCGCCAGAGTTGTAAAAGAATGTTTACCACGATCGGCCTCACTCAATTCGAAGCGCCACCATTGGATCTACCTTTGTCGCCCGTCGCGCCGGAATCCAGCACGCCAGGAGTGAAACACACAGCAACACGACTGCAACCACGCCAAACGTCAGCGGGTCGGTCGGTCGCACGCCAAACAGCAAGCTCTCCATCCACCTCGTCAAGGCGAAAGCCGCAGCCAACCCAATCACTACTCCGATCAATGCCAACTTCAGCCCTTGCGCGAGGATAAGCTTCAACACATCGCCTGCCTGCGCGCCCAGCGCCACCCGGATGCCGAGTTCGCGCGTGCGCTGTTTGACCGAGTATGAGACCACGCCGTAAATGCCGATACCTGCGAGAAGCAAGGCGAGCGCGGCGAAACTCATCAGCAACACAAGCGTCAGCCGCCGCGCGGCGAGCGAAATGGCCATCAGTTGATTCATCGACCGGATCGAAACGACCGGGAGGTCTCTGTCAATTTCGTGAATCGCACGCTCGACACTGGCCGCTACTTGCATTGGTTCGCCTGTCGTGCGCGCGACCAGCCACTGCAATCCTGTCGGATGTTGCGCGAACGGCAGATAAGTCTGTATTGGAGTTTCACGCTCCACCCCATTTAATTTGACGTCCGCCACCACGCCGACCACTTCCATCCATGGCGAGTCGCTGTCCGGCGATCCCCACTTCAATCGCTGGCCAATGGGGTTGGCGCCGGGCCAGATGCGCTGCGCCAGCGCCTCGTTGATTATGGAAACGCGCGCCGAGTCCGCTGTGTCGGTCGAATTGAACACACGTCCTTGCAGCAGACGAATGCCCATCACTGCAAAATAATCCGCGCTCACTGGCGAGATCGAAGTTCCTCCACGCTGAACGCCGTTTTTATTGACCGCAGAGAAGCCTAGATTCCATTGCGAGCCGTCAATCGGCAGCGCGAATGTGATTGCGGCGGAGCGAATGCCCGGCAAGGCCGATACGCGCGCCAGGCATTCGTCGAGAAAAGCGCGGCGGCGCGCGGTATCGTAAGCGTTCTCCGGCAACTCCACCCGCATTGTCAGCAGCCGGTCAGGGTTGAAACCCGGATCGACGTTCAGCGCCCGCGCCATCGATCGAACCAGCAAACCGGCGCCAATGAGCAGCGCCAGCGCCAGACTCACTTCGACGACCACCAGTGACTTGCGCGTGGCTTCTCGGCCGGCTCCGGAGTCCGAGCGCCCGCCTTCTTTCAGCGCCGTCTGAAGGTCGGCGCCTGAAGCCTGCCAGGCAGGCAATAAGCCGCATAAGACACTGGTCAAAACCGACACCCCGAAGGTGAAAAGCAGCGCCGCGCCACTCAGGCTGACGCGGCCGAGTTGCGGGATATTATTCGGCGCCAGCGCCAGCAGCCCTGCCAGCATCCAACGCCCTATGAGCACAGCGAGCGCTCCGCCCAACAGGGCGAGCAACAAGCTTTCGCTGAGCATTTGCCGCATGATCCGTCGCGCAGGAGCGCCGAGCGCCAGGCGTACCGCGATCTCTTTTTTCCGCTCGGCGGTTTTCGCCAGGAGAAGATTGGCTACATTGACGCAGGCGATCAATAGAATGAAGCCGACGGCTCCCATCAAGACCCAGAGCGATTGGCGCACATTATCCGACATGACATCCTGCAACGGCTCGACCTGCGCGTTCTTCCCCTTGTTGGCCGCAGGGTATTCGCGCTCGAGTTGGGCTGAGACGGACGCCATTTCCTGCTTCGCCTGCTCGATCGTGACGCCTGGCTTCAGGCGCGCCAGCGCGAAGAGATTGTATTCCGCGCCGCGATCCATGATCCCGGCGTAAAAACCCGTTTTCAGTCCGAGCACCAGCCCGATGGGCACATAGACATCATCCGCCCGAAAGTATTCGAAGCCCGGCGGCAGCACGCCGATCACTTCGTAAGGATCGCCGTCCAGCAGCAGCTTTCTGCCGATAATGCCCGCATCGCCGCCGAACTTCTCCAGCCACATCCCGTGGCTGAGGATAGCCGTGCGCGGCGCGCCGTAGCGATCATCTTCGCTCACGAACAGGCGCCCGAGTTGCGGTTGTATCCCGAGCAGTTGAAAGAAATTCCAGTTGACCATCTGTCCGCGCAACCGCGCCGCCCTCTCAACGCCGGTGAGATTGAAGGACGCGCTGCGACTCGAGGCCATCCCTTCGAAGGATTGCGCCCGCTCCCGCCAGTCGTTGTAGTTCGGATACGATATGGCCATGCGCCTTATGGCGTTACGCCCTTCTCTAGACATCAGCGCCAGGCGGTCAGGTTCGTGATAGGGCAAGGGACGCAGCGTCAGCGCATGTACCACGCTGAAGATCGCGGTATTCGCGCCAATCCCCAATGCCAGCGTGACTACTGCAATTAAGGTAAAGCCGGGATTTTTACGAAGCATCCGCGCGCTAAAGCGCAAGTCCTGAATCAGCGTTTCAACCGAAGTTAATCCCCACATTTCGCGACTTACCTCCTTCAGCCAGGTTTGATTGCCGAATTGTCGCCGGGCGGCGTAATGAGCCTCTTCCGCCGCCATCCCTGACGCCAGGTTCTGCTCGATCTGCATCTCTAGATGGAAGCGCATCTCCTCTTCCATCTCGCGCTCGTATCTTCCACGGCGCAGCAGCGAAAACAGCCAGCGCCAGATTTGCAAAAGATGTTGGAAAAGTTGTTGGAAAAGCCTGTTCATTGCCCACTACCTCACTCGACTCGAAGCGCTACCAGTGGATCCACTTTCGTCGCCCGCCGCGCTGGGAAATAACACGCCGCCAATCCAGCCAGAGCCACCACGACCACCACCGCGCCCAGAGTCAACGGATCGCGCGTTGACACTCCCCAAAGTTGATTGGCGATTACCCGCATCACAGCGAAGCTCGCCAACAAGCCAACGCACACGCCCAATCCGACCAACTGCAATCCACTACGCAGAACCATCCACACCACGGCCGTGCGGCCTGCGCCCAGCGCCATCCGAATGCCGATCTCGTGTGTCTGCCGCGCGACCGTGTAAGCGATCACGCTAAATACTCCCAGCGCCACCAGCGCCAGTCCGACACTCGCGAAGACACTCATCAGAACCAAACTGAAACGCGGCTCGGCATAGCTGTACCGCTTCAGGAAATCTTCCAGACTACCGGTGAGCGTCAATGCGACACCGCGATCCACAGCCCAGATTTCCCGCCGCACGTCGTTGAGCAATGAAAGCGGCGGCGCCGAAGTCCTGACCAGAATTCCTCGCTCGAAGGCGCCGGTGATCGTATACGGCGCGAACATTTCCGGCATTGATGGTTCCTGGATACCCTGATTCTTGGAGTCAGAGATCACGCCGATGATTTCGAAGACCGGTTCTTTGACCGGAGAATCGGGCATGCTCTCCAGCATATTGATTTTGACCATTTGCCCGATCGGGTATTCATTGCCGAGGAATTTATTCACGAACGTCTGGTTCACGACGGCGACTTTGCGCGCGCCGCTCACTTCTGTTTCCGAGAGTGTGCGGCCGAGTATCGTCCGCAACTGCAGCGTCTGGAAATAGCCTTCGCTACAGAGTTGGAACATCGCCCGCCATTTCTCGGTGTGCGTCTTCCCGACGATGTCTATGTCGCTATCGGGACCTCCGTATGGTGGGAGCGTTGTAGTCTCCGTCGCCGCCACCACGCCTGGCAGCGAGCGCAGCCGTGGCAACAGTTGCTCGTAAAACCGCTGTTTTTCGACGGCCGTGGCGTATTGGCCGCGCGGAAAAGGCAGGCGCGCAAACAGGATGTTCTCCGGATTAAAGCCCAGGTCCATCTGTTGCAATTTGACAAAACTGCGCATCAGCAACCCCGCGCCCGATAGCAACACGAGCGATAGCGCCACCTCGAACACCACCAGCGCGTTCCGCATACGCCCCCGCCTGAAGCCGCCACCGGCGCCTTTGATGGCGCCTTTCAGCGGCTCGACCAGGTCTTTTCTGACCGTTTGCAGCGCGGGCGCCAGGCCGAAAAGCACAGCAGTGATCATTGCTGTCCCCAAACTGAATAGTAGGGCGGCGAGGTTTAACCGAATCTGGGCTTCACCAGGAATGAAGTTATCGTACCTCAACGCCACAAGGCCCTTGATGCCGGCGTAAGAGAAGAGACATCCCACGACAGCTCCACCTAGCGCAAGCAGCAAACTCTCGGTCAACAATTGGCCCACCAGTCGAATCCGGCTGGCGCCCACTGCGGAGCGAATCGCTATCTCTTTCTCACGCGCCGTCGCGCGCGCCAGCAGCATGTTGGCCACATTACTGCACGCGATCAGCAGCAACAGGCCGACGGCGGCGGCGATCGTATAGAGCGCCTTGCGAAAATCGCCGAACAGGCTGTCAAACCAATTGACGATCCGGACGCTAAAGTTCTTGGGATAATTGTCGGGATTGGACTGCGCCAATCGCCGCGCGATCAACTCAATATCGGCTTGCGCTTGCTGGGCCGAGGCGCCGCGCTTCAGCTTGGCCAAGAAAATCCAGTAATCGCGATTGGCGCGCGGGCCGCCTCGCTCCATCGCCCGAGCGATCCAAAGATCTGGGTCATAAAAGATGAAGCGCGGTGGCATGATCCCGACCAGCGTCGTCGGCGTCCCGTTGAGCGTGAAAGTCTTGCCCAGAATAGTCGGGTCCTGGTTGAAGCGCTTGACCCACAATTTGTGGGCCATCACGAAGACCGGCGGCGCGCCCGGCCTGGCGTCGTCCGGCGTGATGCCGCGGCCGAGTTGCGCCGGCACTCCCAGGAAGCTAAACGCGTTGGGCGTGACATAGCCGCCATTGAACTGCTCCATCCCGGCGCCACTGTCGTAGAGCACGTCGTCGCCCGTGAATCCGATGACGTCTTCGAAAACTTGGCTCTGCTCCTGGTAATCGAGGAATTCCGGCGCATGGAACCAACTGCGTCCGCCCGGACGGCTGCTGCTAGTATCGTGAATCTGAATGGCGACCACGCGGCTCGCATCCGCATAGGGGAACGGATCCAGCAAAATGTTCTGGACCGCGCTGAAGATGGTAGTGGTCGCGCCGATCCCCAACGCCAGCGTCAGCACGGCAAGCGATGTGAAGCCGGGATTCTTCATCAACATTCTCCCGCCATAGCGTAAGTCTTGAATCAGCGTCTCGATAAGCCTCAAACTCCACATCTCACGACTCGCCTCCTTCAGCCAGGTTTGATTGCCGAATTGACGCCGGGCGGCGTAATGAGCTTCTTCCGCCGCCATCCCGGACGCCAGGTTCTGCTCGGTCTGCATCTCGAGATGGAATCGCATCTCCTCTTCCATCTCGCGCTCGTGTCTTCCCCGGCGCAGCAGCGAAAGCATCCGTCGCCAGAGTCGCAGAAAAAATTGCAGAAGAAGTTGGAACGGTTGATTCATCGCGCGCGGCCTCAATCCACTCGAAGCGCGACCATAGGATCTACCTTCGTCGCCCGTCGCGCCGGTATCAAACACGCCAGCAGCGCGACCATGGTTAGCGACAATGCGATAGCCATGAATGTCAGCGGATCATTCGGACCAACGCCGAACAACATGCTCTTCACCAACCGCGTTGAAACGGCTGAGACCGGCAGGCCAATGCTGACGCCAATCAGCGCCAGCGTCATTCCCTGTCGCAGGATCAGTTTCAGCACGTCGCGGCTTCTGGCGCCGAGCGCCATTCTGACGCCGATCTCTTGCGTGCGCTGCGCGACGTTGTAAGACATCACGCCGTAGATCCCGATCATCGCCAACGTCATCGCCAGCGCTGCGAAGAACGACAACAGGACCGTCACCAGACGCTGCGGCGCGACCGTCCTGGCGATCGCCGTTTCCAGTAATTGCGCGCGGCGAATTGGTTGCTCCGGGTCTATCGATTGCACGGCGTGGCGGATGCCGTTGATCAGGCTCTCTGCCGGAGCCTTGCCGCGCACAATGAGCGTCATGCTGAGCGTGGGCAGTTGCCATGTGGGGATGTATATTTCAGGTTGGAAGTCGTCTTTCAGTTCCTCATGCTTGACAGCGCCGAAAACGCCGATGATTTCACGCGAGACGGCTTTACCGTAAAGTTTGACCTCCTGCGGCATGCCGATCGTGATGTGCTTGCCGAGCGGGTTTTCATTGGGCCAGAAGCGTCTGGCAGCGGCTTCATTGATAATCACAACGCCCGGACGCTCTATGCTATCCGCGTCAGTGAAATCGCGCCCGGCGAGCAGAGGAATGCCCATGGTCGTGAAATAGCCCGGCGCCACCTGGTGTCTGTCGGCGTTCGGGCGGTCTATCGGCGAAGTCGGGCGATCATCAATTCTGAACGAACTATGTCCGCGCGAGCCACTGAACGGCAGGCTGGTTCCGAATCCGGCGGACTCGACGCCGGGAATGGCGCGCGCCTGTTCGAGCGTGCGGCGAAAGAATTCGGCCTGCCGCCTGTCATCAGGATATTTGGCGCGCGGCAGATTAATTGAGCAAGTCACGACATTTTCCGCTCTGAATCCGGGATTGACGTTCAGCAGTCTCCAGAGGCTTTCGAGCAGCAACCCGGCGCTCACTAATAACACCAGCGATAAAGATATTTCGGCCACGGCCAGCGCTCCTCGCATCAGTTTCAAACGCCGCGCGCCCGTGGCCGAGCGGCTGTTTTCGCGCAGCGCCTGATTCAAATCGGTCTTCGTCGCCTGCCACGCCGGCGCCAGTCCGAAGAGCGCGACCGCAAAGAACGAGATCAAAAACGTAAAGGCGATAACGTAGCCGTCAATAGCGATCTTCTCGTGAGTAGGAGTCGCAATCGGATTGATCGCCACGAGAGCGTTAACGCCATAACTCGCCAACAACAATCCTAATACGCCGCCAATCACCGCCAGCAGCGCGCTCTCCACGAGCAGCAACTGAACCAGACTCCATCGCGAGGCGCCGAGAGCGCTGCGCAGCGCCATCTCTTTCCATCTGGCGGTCGCGCGCCCCAGCATCAGATTCGCTACGTTAACGCAGGCGATCAATAACACCAACGCCACCGCGCCAAGCAGGATCATCAAAAGCCGCGCTAGATCGCCGAAGAGATGCTCGCGCACTGTTTCCACCTTCAAGGTGAAGGCTGGGTCGAAGTTTGGAATCTCTTTTTTAAGTTGCTCAGCTATGTTTTGTAGATCGGCGCGCGCCTGCTCGACCGTCACGTTCGGTTTGAGCCGCGCAGCGCCAGTCAAAAACGCCGTCCCGCGACTGTATTTCGCCAGATCGAGCGCCAACGGCGCCCAAACTTCGATGTTGGGATTCGGGAAGTCGAAGTTGGGCGGCATGACTCCAATGACCGTGTACGGCTCGCCGTTGAGTTGAACGTTCCGTCCCAATATTTGCGGGTCCGCGCCGAAGCGCCGCCTCCATAATCCGTCGCTGATCAGCGCGACGTGGCCTTTGCCCGGCGCGTCCTCTTCGGTGGTAAAGACACGCCCGAGAAACGGAGCAATGCCAACCACGCGACCGAAATCGGCCGAGGCCTGCACGCCATTGAGTTCCTCCGGCTGCTGATCTCCCGTCAACGTAAAGCTCATATAATTGAAGGCGAAGTAGGAATCGAAGCTTTGATTCCTGCTCCGTATGTCAGTGAAGTTGTGCGGCGAGATCGAATTTTCAGCCTTCGGGTCTGACTGTTTTCCTTCGAATATATAGACCATGCGTTCGGAGTTCGGGTAAGGCAGCGGACGCAGCAACACCGCGTTGACCACGCTGAAGATCGCCGTGTTCGCCCCGATGCCGAACGCCAGCGTGATCACGGCGATCAGCGTAAAGCCCGGGTTCTTGATCAACCTCCGCGCGCCGTAGCGCAGGTCCTGAATCAGCGTTTCAATCGAATTCAAACTCCACATCTCGCGGCTCACCTCCTTCAACCAGGTTTGATTGCCGAATTGTCGCCGGGCGGCGTAATGCGCTTCTTCCGGCGCCATCCCTGACGCCAGGTTCTGCTCGATCTGCATCTCGAGATGGAATCGCATCTCCTCTTCCATCTCGCGCTCGTGTCTTCCCCGGCGCAGCAGCGAAAGCATCCGGCGCCAGGGCTGCGAAACAAATTGGAAAAGATGTTGTAGCAATCCGGTCATCACGCGCGGCCTCACCTCCGGCTAAGCGGTTTGCACCACCTTGGCGATGGCCTCAGTCAGCCGGGCATAAGAGGCGAGTTCACCCTCCAACTGTTTGCGCCCCGTCCTCGTCAGTTTGTAATACTTGGCCCGCCGGTTGTTCTCCGTCACTCCCCATTCGGCCTTGATCCACCCCTTCAGTTCCATCCTGTAGAGCGCCGGGTAGAGCGAGCCTTCGCCGATCTGAATCACTTCGTCGGTAAGCTGGCGAATGCGCAAGGCGATGGCGAAGCCGTGCATCGAGTCATGGCTTAGCGTCTTAAGGACCAGCATATCGAGAGTGCCCTGGAGTATGTCGACCTTGGTCATGTCATGATGTCCTTTTGATGAAAGTCTGGTGGATAAATATCCGGGCGGAGTTTGGCGTGGCTCACTTCGAATGTCAAGGGGAGAGAAGGTTGGCTTGGCCGTTTTCAACGCTAATAATGGCTATTTGAGTCGGCCTTATTTGCGGTACCGTGATAATAACCAGCGCATGGTCTTCCTTAGAATACCTAGGCTAGCTCGTCGGCGGGCTCAATGGGCGGCAATAATCAACCTCGTTCGACGCCTCAGCGCCGCCTCTGGCGACACCTCCAGTTTCTTCCATCCGTCCATCTGCCCAATTCATAGGTTGGAGTCCCGGAACAGACGCCTAGCATTATGGAAACGGTAGACGCCTTGCGGAACCTGCTGAAGGCGCTACGTCCGGGTACCGATATATATATAGGCGCTAGTCCTGGCGCTTCTACTGCGGTTCAGTTTTCGCATGATGCGCTTCAGTTCGCGGCGCCAGCGCCTGGTTAGACCTCTTCTCGATTCGGGTTAAGGATGCGGGCAATGGCATCACTCAAGCGCTCCCACTTACTGGTCTCGGACGTCAGTTCCTTGCGGCCGGCCGCAGTCAGGCGGTAGTACCTGGCCCGGCGGTTGTTTTCCGAAGTTCCCCACCTGGCGGTGATCAAGCCGCGCCGCTCCAGCCGCTGCAACGCCGGGTAGAGCGAGCCGTGATCCACTTTCAGAACATCTTGTGAAGTCCGCTCGATGGATTTGGCGATGGCGTGGCCGTGGATCGGGCCGAACAGCAGGGTGCGCAGGATCAGCAGGTCAAGCGTGCCCTGCAACATGTCGATTGGTTCGTCTTTTCGTTTTCGCATAATTACTATAGTAGAAAGCCTACTAGACTATTGGCCTGCTTTGGTAGAATGTCAAGGGAACAGGAGGCTAATGATCTATCGACCGACCAACGGCTGAGATTGTATCCTGGGCAGGAGTTGATCAAAAATGCGGTATGAATATGAGTATGGAAGGTCTTTCAAGGCCGGGGCTCGAACGAATGCGTCAAGGGTTGTCCGGACACATCGAACGTAAAGAGGCGCCTGGACTCGTTGCGCTCGTCAGCCGTCATGACGACGCGCATGTTGAGACGCTCGGCGCAATGTCTTTCGGCCATTCGGCGCCGATATGGTGAATTGAGATGGATCACGAAGAAGTAGGAAGGTTTTGGAACGCCAACGCTGACGCATGGACAAAACTGTCGCGAGACGGATTTGACGTCTACCGAGACTACCTCAACACACCCGCCTTCTTTGCGATGTTGCCGGACGTGGATGGGCTGTCGGGGTTGGATATCGGCTGTGGAGAAGGCCACAACACAAGGCTGCTGGCCAAACGCCGGGCTCTGGTGACAGCCATCGACATTTCAGAGGTCTTTATCGCGCACGCCAAACAAGCGGAGGAACAAGAACCGCTGGGCATCGATTATCGAGTCGCGAGCGCCGTGGGACTGCCGTTCGCCGAGGGCGTCTTTGACTTCGCGACGGCCTTCATGAGCTTGATGGACATTCCGGAAACAGACCGCGCGATCGCCGAAGCCCATCGCGTCCTGAAGCCCGGAGGGTTCCTGCAATTCTCCATCACCCATCCGTGCTTCGACACGCCGCGCCGCCGGAATCTGCGCGACGAGAACGGGTTGACCTACGCAATTGAGGTTGGGGACTATTTCCGAAATCTCGACGGAGAGATTACCGAATGGCTCTTCGGGGCGGCGCCGCCAGCGGTAAAACAAGAGTTGCCGAAGTTCAAGACCCCCCGCTTCACTCGAACAGTGAGTCAATGGCTGAATTTGCTGATCGAAACCGGCTTTCTGATGGAGCGCGTTGATGAGCCGCGACCGAGCGACGAAACCGTCCGCGCCTGCCCCGACATGCAAGACGCTCAGGTCGTCGCCTATTTCCTCCACATCCGGGCTCGAAAGCCGGAGCAAACTTCAGCAACCGAGAGAAGAAATCGAGTCTGAGTAATTCCCTTGGAGGGGAGGTGATGAAAATCGCAACCAAGAGCTTTCGTTTCGACCTGGTTAACCACAACCTTAGTCGCTGTCTGCAACTGGCCGAAGCTTGAATAATCTTCCGAGAAATGGAGGACACCATGATACGAAAAGCGACTGATGATGATTTCGATGAAATCTTCAATATCATCAATGACGCTGCGATCGCTTACAAAGGAGTGATTCCACCAGATCGGTGGCATGAGCCTTATATGGCCAGAGAAGAGCTACAGGCGCAAATCGATGACGGCGTGCGATTTTCCTGTTATGTTGATAACAATGAAATCATCGGAGTCATGGGGGTTCAGGATAAGGCGGATGTAGCGTTGATTCGCCATGCATATATAAGAACGATACAAAGAAAAAAAGGCTTTGGATCCCTTCTCCTTCGAGAACTGATAAAAGATACAAAGAAGCCGATTTTGATCGGGACCTGGAAGGCTGCCGATTGGGCGATCCGTTTCTATGAGAAGCACGGTTTTCGTCTTGTGGAGGAAGAGGAGAAAGATCGCCTGCTAAAGAAATATTGGGCGATTCCAGATCGACAAGTTGAGACGTCAGTGGTTCTTGTGGACGGAAAATATAAGAGATCAAAAGATTCCTAACAACAGTTTCGACCTTGGGAGGAGCCATGCATTACATGAAATTGAATACAGCGCAACGCGAAGAGCTGTTGGCTTCGCTCAACAGTATGCCTGAATATTTAAGGGAGATTTTCGCGGGTTTGACCTCTGAGCATGCCCGGACTCCGGGTCCGGACGAAACGTTCTCTCCCGTCGAACAGGTCTGGCATCTCGCGGACCTGGAGCGCGAAGGGTTCGGGGTTCGCATTCAGCGGCTGCTGTCCGAACCTGAACCTCATCTGCCCGATTTCGATGGAACAAAGATCGCCGCCGAGCGAAGCTATTGTTCCCTGTCTTTAGATGAAGGCATCCTCGCCTTCACGGAGGCGCGTCGAAAAAACATTGCGGCGTTACTGGCGATCGACTCTCCGATGTGGTCGCGTAGCGGCATGCAAGAGGGCGTTGGGAGCGTTTCATTGTGTGACATACCGAATTTTATGCTTCAACATGATACCGCTCATAGGACTGAAATCGAGGCGTGGAAAAATTCTGTCGCCCGCTAACTATGCCTAACAGGCGCTTCGAGACGGACGCGTAAAAGCGACGCAACGTGGTTTGTCGGCGTCATCGCGGCGCCGTTGGCGCCGGGTCCCGGGCGTCACTCGCGACACGACGTTAACTCCAGGAGGACACGATTACCGTTCATCTTGATCACCTTATGGTTCCGTCACGCAACAAAGTGGCTTCGGCGAAGCTATTGGCTGAACTACTCGGGGTATCATGGTCGGAAACAGGTGTAGGGCCATTCGCGCCCGTATACGTGAATGATGGATTGACTATCGACTTCGACGAATGGCCCGAGCCGATCCCCATCCTTCACTACTGTTTTCGAGTGAGCCAGGAAGACTTCAGCGCCATTCTTGAGCGAATCAAGGCTGCCGGTATTCCTTACCGCAGCAATGTTCATGGGCCGGTAGACCTCCAAATTAACACACAGCACGGCGGCGGCATCGTCTACTGGAACGAACCAGACGGTCACCAATGGGAGATGCTGACGGTCAGCTACGCGCGTCAAGCGCAGTGAATTCGAGCTTGAAGCTGTCGCGCCCAACCATTTTGCCGATTTTGCAATTGTGAGGCGTAGCCATAGCCGGCTTTAAACAACAGGCAGAGCCGGTCGCCCCATAACGCTCCGACCCTGCCCGACTAAATCCTACTGAGAAAGGTCAAGCATCATTGCGCGGATGATTCTTCATAGCGCAGCAGCAAGTCGCGCACCGGATCGCTGGCATCAAGGTCTTCGGTAACCTTAGGCGCCCTGGCGCCCGCATTGAGCAACGCCTCCACTGTGGCCACGTAGTCCCCTGTTTCTCGATGCCAGCCGTTTTCCGAGCCGTGAAGCGCCCCTCCCAACGCGGTAATCCCATGTTCATTGTCCTTCAATTCGAGCTGGGGATGATATCGCAGAATCTCACAGACCATCTCCGCGTTTCCATGCCAGGCCGCCCACTGAAGCGGGGTCATTCGGTACTCGCCCCGTGTGTCCACCGGCCAGCCCGCTCCCAGCATAAGCCGCACGGCGTTCGTATTATTGTTTTGCGCGGCATCCGGCAGCCTGCGGCAATCATCGTCCGACAGCGCCACTGTCAGATCCGGATGGCTGGCCAGCAGGGCGCGAAACGCGTCATCGTCGCCGAGTTCGCACGCCAGGGCTAATTTCAGATCTTCCGGGCTGCGCTCCATCAACAGCCGGAAAACGTCATAGTGTCCGAAGTCGCGGGCGATGAGGTGCGCGGTTCTGCGCGCTCCGAAAATCCAGTTGTAGATCGAGCCGCCGCTGCGAAGATCCTGCTTGGGGAAATATTCTTCAGAGACGCGCATTCGGATGCACGCTGGATCGGCGTCTAGGCGCCTGCGCGTCATTGCGAGATCGCCGAGCGCGGCGGCCATAAGGAGGTCGGTCAGGCAGCCGCGGGCCACCAGACAGCGAGCGATGTCCCGACGATCGTGACGATAATGACGGCCCTGAAGCACACGCAGCATGTGCTGCGCCGGCGTGGATTCGTGTTGGAGATCGCGAGCGTCAATTTCAGCGCCGCGGTCGAGCAGGTATTGCGCGATCTCTATGGTTGAGGCAAAGTGCAGCGTGGTTTGCCCATTCGCTCCCCTGGCATTCACTACGCCGGGATCCGCCGCCACCATACCCTGTAACTCTTGGAACATGCCGAGCCGGGCGGCCGCATGCGCATCCAAGATGGCGCCGCGCTCGATCAGAAACGCGGCCATATCACGCTCACACTCGTCGAGCGCGCTCAAGCCTCCCGCCCAGGAGTGACTTCTTGCATTGATATCGGCGCCCGCACGCAGCAGCGCATCGATTGTCTTGCGGTCGCTTCTCTGCACGGCTGCGAGTAGCGGCGTCGCGCCGGCGCCATAGTTGGCCATTGGGTCGTCGATCTGGGCCTTCAATTCGGGATGGCTTTCGAGCACACGGGCGGTCTTGTCCGCGTCACTGGAGCAAATCGCGGCAGAGAGCAATTCCGCCGGCGACAATATGCGCGTCAGGGATTCTACGTACTCCTTCAGCTTCGGCCAACTGGCAAAGCCATATTCGCGAGCCACGACGTGAAGCGCATCGGCGAGTTTCGGACCGGCGGACGCGGAGAACGTTGAGAGTAAAGCAAAGCGTTCTTTCGCAGTGGCGGACCCATTCTGAAAATTCCGCAGCAGATCCTTGGCCTGGTTCTTGAGATGTTCGAGGTTTGGGTTTGCGGGTAATTGGCGAGACATAACTTCTCCTTCTTTTTGCCCGGTGTCCGCCATAACAGGCTGAAGTGAAGTTGATGTTTGGTTTTACCCAAAAGCTCAGGTGGGATAATCCCTTTCCGCGGACGGGGCGCAGCCTGAATTACAGTCCTCAATATACTCAGACGCTGCGCAAAACTCAACGATAACCATCAAGATGTCGCCTGGACAAGGGCGCAGGCTGGCGAGAAATAAGCGCGGCGGCGGCTGATCAGATTGACGCGCGCCGGTTGAAAGGAGTTGATTGTAACTTGAAGCGTCGGATGGCAGTAATTGCCACAGGATGCTTCCAGAACTTCACCGCCATCGGAGCCTATCAAATATGGCGCGGACGGCGGAGTCTTTTCGGCGCGCGCCGTTTTAGAATCGCGCCGCCTTTCACTTCATCGGATCAGAACACAAAACGGAGATCGTTTATGTCGCGCTTTTCGGAAGGAAAGATGAAAACCATGACTCGAATCCTCACAATCACTTTGGCCTTAATTTTCGCGCTCGGTCCGTCAAAATTGATGATAGGCGCCCTGGCCCAGGACGGCGCGAAAGAGAAGCTCGATTACGCGATGATCGCCAGGATCAAAGAAGAGGGCCTGAATCGGTCGCAGGTCATGGATCACATCAGTTGGCTCTCGGACGTGTACGGCCCGCGGTTGACGGGCTCACCGACGATCAAACAGGCCGGCGACTGGGCGCAAAAGCGATTCAAGGAATGGGGCCTCGTTAACGTTCACGAAGAGGAATGGCCCTTCGGCAAAGGGTGGTCGCTCGAACGATTCAGCGCGAATATGATCGAGCCGCAGGTCTCGCCGCTAATCGGCTATCCGAAATCATGGACTCCGGGGACGCCGGGCGCGATCACCGCCGAGGTCGTGTATGCGCCGATTCGCTCGGAAGCGGACTTCGACAAATACCGCGGCAAGCTTCGAGGCAAGATCGTGCTCGCGCAGCCGGCGCGCGAGGTCAAAATGCTGGAAGGGCGGGTCGTCCTGCGGATGACCGACGAGGACATCAAGGAGACGCAGACGACGCCCATCCCCGCACGGACCGGCGCCGCGCGCGGCGAGTCAGAATTCAGGCGCGGCGCGCAGTTGCAGTCGAAGATTAACGCCTTCCTGCTGGCCGAAGGGGTCGCGGCCGTCTTCGATCGCGGCGCCGACAATGTGATGTCAGCGGGAGGCAGCGACTTGACATGGCTTACCCAGCGGACCGACGGCGGAACGATCTTCGTTCAATCGGGCGGCCCACGCGATCAGAACGCGGGCAAGGTCCCGCCGCAGGTGACGCTCGCCGTCGAACACTACAACCGCATGGTTCGGGTCCTGGAAAAAAATGTGCCGGTGAAGGTTGAACTGAATATTCAGGCCAAATTTCATGACGAGGTGGGAAAGAACGGGTTCAACCTGATCGCGGAGATCCCAGGAACCGATCTGGCCGATGAAGTCGTGATGATCGGCGCGCATTTCGATTCGCATCATTCGGGTACCGGCGCTACCGACAACGCCGCGGGCAGCGCAGCGATGATGGAAGCGATGCGCATCCTGAAAGCGGTGGGCGTCAAACCACGCCGCACCATCCGCATCGGATTGTGGGGCGGCGAGGAGGAAGGGCTGCTCGGCTCGCGCGCCTACGTCAAAGAGCATTTCGCCGATCCCGCGGATATGCGGTTGAAGCCCGAGCACGCGAAGCTGGCGGCATATTTCAACATCGACAACGGCACTGGCCGAATTCGCGGCGTCTGGATGCAGGGCAACCTGGCCGCGAAAGGGATTTTCGAGCAGTGGATCGAACCGCTCAAGGACCTCGGCGTGGACATGCTCGGCCCACGTTCGGTGACCAGCACCGACCACCTGTCATTCGACGCCGTCGGCCTGCCTGGCTTCCAATTTATCCAGGAACGCCTGGAATATAATTCGCGCACACATCACTCCAACATGGACACGGTCGATCATGTGCAGCGCGAAGACATGGTGCAGATGGCGACCGTGTCCGCCGTCTTCGCCTATAACGCGGCGACGCGCGACGAGAAACTGCCGCGAAAGGCTTTGCCCGCGCCGACAAAACCAAATGAACGAATTGAATGAACGCCGAACCGCGCTAGGCAATACGATGCCTGGCGACTGACGACCGACAACTGACTACTGATGAAAATAAAAACAGCGCTCGGCGCCAATCGCTTATTTTTATTTTCAACAGTGATCAGTAATCAGTCGTCAGTTGTCAGTTATTTCGCAAACCGCCACAGGTTCCCCGCTCACTTCCCTTCAAGTGTGTACTCGAACTCGTAGGAGTGTTTGGCCCCTTCGATGATGATCGTCATTGCGCCGGCGATTCCGGCCAGCTCATCGGTCCCAGAATCAGGGACCACGGTCACATTCAAAACATAGACGCCTTTTCTCATAGTTCCCTTGTGCTGCAGGATGAAGCTTCCCCGCTTCCCGTTCAGCGTCCCGGTCACCAGTTCAAACGCGACGTAGGCGCCCGAGCCTTCGACGGCTGTTCCGGCCGCAAGCATCTGCCCCTTGCTGGCGGCATTGAGGTCGCCGTGGAATTGTTTGTCTAAAAACAGCCGGCCAAAAGGCCCTCCCGCGCTGTCATCCTGCGGCTGTTGTGTCACCTTTACGTCGAACGTTCCGCGAGCAGTCATGGTCGCCTCCTTCTGTTTAAATTCACCGTCCCTCACATCAGCCCGAACGCAGATGGCCAGTCCGGCGAGAGTCAGTCCGAAAATTATTACGAGTCGTTTCATGGTTTCCTCCAATAGCCCCTAATCCCGCCAATCCTGTAAGATAATAACTGGATTGGCCCCAAATTTATTGAAGAAACGCGACACGCCATGATTCGCCGCAAGACTGATCCGCCCAGAGGAATATTGAATACCGCGGTCGCCGACCGGCGCCGCTACCGGCACGAGCGCTACCACCCGTCCGCCGATCTCGATCCATATGTTGAGCATTACTGGGTAGTGGAATGGGACCTGCGCGGGCAAGCGCCGGAGAGGGCGGAGACGTTGCCGCACCCCAGTGTGCATATGGTCTTCGAACGGGACGGTGAGAGCAGGATCTGGGGAGCGGCGCGGGCTAAGTTTTCCCGGGTGTTGGAGGGAAAGGGCGATGTTTTCGCGGTGAAGTTCAGACCGGCAGGTTTCTACCCGTTCGTGTGCGTCCCGGTGTCCAGATTTTCGGATACGACAGTTTCCCTTCACGACGCCTTTGGCGCGGATGGCGACGACCTGGATCGCGCGATACTCGCGGAGAGCTCGGACATGGACCGCATCAACCTCATTGAGGGCTTTCTCCGCGCCCGCCGGACCGCTCCAGATGAGAACGTAACCCAGCTAACGGAGATCGTCTATGCCGTGGCGAAAGAGCGGGAAATACTAAAGGTGGAAGACCTCGTCGACCGCTACGGCCTGAACAAGCGAACGCTGCAGCGATTGTTCGCGAGGTACGTCGGGGTAAGTCCCAAGTGGGTGATTCAGCGTTACCGGCTTCACGAGGCCGCGGAACAACTGGCGACCGGCGCGTCAGTCAGTCAGGCGACGATTGCAATGAATCTTGGCTACAGCGACCAGGCTCACTTCGTCCGAGATTTCAAGGCGATAGTGGGAGTATCGCCGGCTGCATACGCCAGATCGGCGCGTCGGGACTAACCATAGGCCGCCCCATTTCCGCGACGTCCCCACGGCGGCTCCTCTTGTTTCAATCGCATGGCGTAACTCTTTATTGGGGCTCTCGACGCGGCGCGGGCGCAGTCGACGACGGCGCGGGCTTGCCATCCACGGTATTCGGTTCCATCAACTCAATCCTGGTTCCGTCCGGATCAAAGAGATTTGCTTGGCGCTTTCTGTTGATACCCACTTTGATCTCAATCGGCCTGGTATAGCCGGTCTTGGCTGCACGCGCTTGTAACGTGGCGACGGCTTTTTCGATATCAGAGACAATTAGACAGGCGTGGTTTCTTACTCCTCGCTGCTCTTCATCAGGTGGTTTGGAGTAGAGCATGAACTCCAGATAATCATCGCCGTCCGGAACTCGCATATTCACCCAACTCAGCTCTCGACCGGAGGAACTGCCCCGCCAGAATTCCTGAAATCCAAGCAGGTCGTGATAAAACTTCATCGACGGATCAAGCGCGCCGATGAGCATGCCGACATGCGCTATGTGAGTAGCAATGCGGGTCTCAGGCAGGTACTTTCCCTTTTCTCGCCTGGTCCAGCTATCAGGCTCGTATTGAACAATCTCTACTGTGTGGCCGTCGGGATCGGTAATATTAAAGTTGGAATTTCCGATCTTTCCTTTGCCGACCTTCTCCGGCGCCTTGATGCCTTGGGAGGCAAGATAGGCGCGCATACTTTCGGCGGAATCGGTGAAAAAAGAGATGTGATTCAGATGGCCATCCTGCTTCGGGTTCTCCGCGAACAGCTCCAGGTACTGGTCTTCGTTGATTTTGATAAACGCTATCCGGTCGGACCCGTCGTCGCGCTTCAGGGCGTAGGGCTCTGCGTATCCGAGGAAGTCCTTATAGAATGTCCGCGCCTTCTGTAAGTCGCTCACGAACATCGCCATGTGGGCGACACCTAGAATGCGCGGGCGCTTTACTTCATCCGACGCCCACATGGTCGTAATGAGACCAGATAAAACGAGAAGAATTGCTATTCGGTTCATCAGTTGAAGCGCCTTGTTTTGCATTAAACGATAGCCTGTAAATCCCGCTAGTCTTCCCAGGAGCCCGAAAAATCGCGTGGCGAAGCGCCCTGTGCGATAGCATTCAGATAGCTCATCTCCTCCGAGAGGAAAGCAGATATTGTAGGAGGTAAATGAAGAAATTGGCAAAATCGAGATAGAGGCGCATCGTCAACCGGACCGCCTCTTCCCACGTGTTTTCGCTTCGGCTGACGCGAAAGATGTCAAAGAGGAAATACGCGGCGAAGACGATCATCCCTAGAATCGAGTAAGCCAGATTCACCGTCCTCGAAAACCGCACAAAGATGCCGACCAGTCCCACAACAATCAATCTCATCAAGGCGAGAAATAGCAGCGGCATCAAAAAGCTGAAGTCGATTCCAGTGGCGTAGACGACCAGTCCGGCCAGCATCATTACCGCCGTCGTACCGGTCAACGCTTCGATTACAATAGGCGCTCCCGCGTCTGCAACCGCATAAGCGACTAGCGGCCCGACGAACATCCCGTTTCTGAGCTCTCCACAGCTCCGATTGTCGCACTCCAAACGAAACGCCATACTTAAAAAGGAAAATTCAACCAGTTTACGCCGCAAACTTAAATTACGATGGCGCAGTGACGGTGGCTTTTCTTTCAAGCTTACCCCAACCGACCATCGCGCCACGCGCCGCAGTCACCACGGATTTGATCATCACGTAATACATCACCTGCCGATAGCAGAAGCGTTGCAGGAATAGCCACCAGAGTAGACTCCACTCTTCGCGTTTTTCCAGCAGGAACGCGAAGGCGGCGGCCAGGGAGTCCGCCGCGAGAAAGAGCGCGTAATAGAACAACACCTGCCCGAGGTTTGTGACGGCGTACTCCGCCGGGTGCTCCAGGCGTTCGAGCGCGGCGGAGACGAGCGTCCAGAGCAGCGTCAGATCCATGACGGGCGAAAGAAGCGGGAAGAGAATCTGAAAGACCCAGACGTTCGGCATCGCGATCAGGCCGAGCGCGCCGTAGCGCGGACGGAAGAGCGCGTCGCGGTGCTTCCACATGCATTGCAGCGTGCCGAACGACCAGCGGAAGCGCTGCTTCCCCAACCCGCGCACGGTATCCGGCGCTTCGGTCCAGGCGACGGCGCGCTCTTCGTAGCCGATCCGGTAACCGAGCCGTCGCACTCGCAGTGTCAGGTCCTGATCCTCGGCTAACGTGTCGGAAGTGAAACCGCCGACGCGGTCAAGCATTTCGCGCCGCCACGCGCCCACCGCCCCCGGCACAACCGTGATGCAGTCGAGAGCCGCAAACGCGCGCCGGTCCAGGTTCTGTGAAGTAATGTATTCCAGCGCCTGCCAGCAGGTGACGAGGTTGATGCGGTTGCCGACCTTGGCATTGCCCGCAACCGCGCCCACGCGCGGATCATCAAAGCGCCGGGCCAGCGTGGAAACCGTTTCGGGCTGAAAGATCGTGTCGGCGTCGAGCGCTACAATGACCTCGCCCCGCGCGCGTTTCAGGCCGAAATTCAACGCCTCGGCTTTGCCGCCGTTGGATTTCGTGAACAGGCGCACGCGCGGCTCGCCGCCGAATCGCTCACGCGCGACCGCGCTGGTCCGATCGAGCGAGCCGTCGTCAACGACGATGATTTCGAAGGCCGGATAATCCGAGGCGAGCAGGCTGCTGATCGTCTGCGCGATCACCTTCTCTTCGTTGTAAGCGGCGACGATGATCGAGACGAAAGGCGGCGGGGCGACGGGCTTATCGGGCGGCAGGATGGACTTCCGCTCCGCCCGCCGCGTTCTCATCCATTGAATCTGCGCCAGCGCGCCGATGAAGAACAGTCTTCCGAGTCCCAGAGCGATCCCGATCAGAAACACCCAGCGCAACGTCCACCCGCCGACAGCCAGCGCGTAGAAAGTCAGCTTGTCAGCTTGCGCCAGCCAGCCTCGTTCAGGAGGCAGAGGCGGCATCACCTGATCGCGCGTCAATCCGGCCAGTTCCGAAACAGTCACGAACCTGTATCCACGTTGTCGCAGTTCACGAATCAATGTGGGCAGCGCCGCAACCGTCTGCGAACGGTCGCCACCGCCGTCGTGCAATAAAACTACCTGGCCGCGTTCGTCGGGGTCCGGGTTCGTCAAGCCGTCAACGGCTCGCTCCACGATGGCGTCCGCGCCTGGCAAAGCCCAGTCGCCAGGGTCGACGCGCAAACCGACTATAATGTACCCAAGCTCCTTAGCTCGCGCCGCCGGCTCCACTTCATCAGGCGTCGTCGGCTCGTCGTCGCCGAAATACGGCGCGCGGAACAGGCGCGATGATCTTCCCGTCAGCGATTCGATCAACCGCTGCGTCGCGTTTAATTCGAGGTCAGTGATCTCGCCCGGAACTTCTCCGAGGTTCGGATGCGTGAAGGAATGATTGCCGATGTCATGGCCTTCAGCGACCAATCGCTTCACCAACTCGGGGTTGGCCTGCCCGTTCTCGCCGATGATGAAGAAACTCGCGCGCACGTTCTCACGCTTCAAAATATCCAGGATCTGCGGAGTCCATTTTTCATCAGGCCCGTCGTCGAAAGTCAGCGCGACCAGGCCGGGGCGATTGCCGGCGCGGCGGATGACATACGACGAGGGGATCGCCGTGTACTGCGCCGAGCTGATCAAGCCCGTCGCAGCGTCAACCTCGATTTCACGCGCCCCGTCTTTCGGTCTGGCGGCGACGTCGAGGATTTCGCCCGAGCCTTCAAAGTCCACATCATAGCCATACCTGATCCTCTCCAGTCCGTCGGGCGAGGCGTCCATCTCGTTTCTGCCAAAGACCGACCACAGAGAAGGGTCTTCGGAACCCATCCGCCAGAGCGCGAAACCGGCGACGGCGTAGGGGCGGGCGGCTTTCATCTCGTTGTAGGCAGTCACGCCGTCCAGGAACCACACTGTATGTTGTGAACCGTCTTCTTCTTCATAGCGGAAAAAAGGATTGCGAGTGACCGGATCGAAGCCGATCCGCGCTTCGGAATCGCGCGCCGCCAGCGCCGCTTCCTGAAAGGTCATCTCGGTGGCCTCGGAGCCCTTTTCCCAGTCGTAACCGTAGCCGCCGACGCAGATGATCGTGCGCCCACCGTCAAGCTCGCGCATTCGTTTGGAGAGCGTCTCATCGAACCAGCTTTGACCGCAGACGCCGCCTGGATCGCTCTCCGCCCAATGCTCGTCATAGGCCATGAGCATCAGGTAGTCAGCGCCGGCGGCGTAAGCGCGATAGTTCCAGGCCGGATTATCGAAGGGCACGGTCTGCGCCAAGATCCAGTTATGTTGTTTGAACGCCGCGTGCAATTCCTGGATGAAACGCAGCAGATGCGGCTGCGCGGAGTCCGGCATTTCTTCAAAGTCAATGCACACTCCCTGAAAGTTCTGCGCGGCGACAAATTGCGCCAGGGCATTCACCAGCCTCGCGCGCGAAGGCTCATCGGCGATTTGCCGCACAAGGGTGTCCGGTTCCCATGTCCCTTCCTTGGAATTGTGCAGCATCGGGATAATGGGCGTTCCGGGCTGCGTGCGGCGGATCAGATCGAGCGCGCGCGGATCAATTTCGCTGGCGAGCGGCTGATCGCCGGCCTGCAGACGCAGCCATTCCGGCACTACCCAGTCGAGTTCGGAGAGGTGGCGCTTGAGCGACTGATAGCTGGAATCGTCCCAGTTGACATAGAAGCCAATGGCCAGCGGTCTGTTTGTGGGCTGATGCGCCGCGGCCTTGACAGTGCCGGTAGTGATTTTGATTTGTGCCGGCCTATGGCCGGGGACGATCCGGTTTTTCGCCAGCGCCCTTCGCAATGCCGCCTGAGCGCGTTGCGCTCTTTGGGCGCGCCTACTGGTAAAGAGCTGCGGCGCCGGGTGGCGAGCATCGGCGACGACTGGCAGGCTGGCGAGAGGCCGAAGATCGAGGCGAGGCAGCCACGGGTTGATGAGCACGCTGGCGATCAAAGTTCCGACCAGCGTAGTGACGACCACTGTCAGCCCCCACCAGACGCGGCGCAAGCGCCGATGCCTCCGCCCGGCGGGGTCATAGAAAATCGGTTGACTGGTCATCGGCGTGATCAGCCCTTCTCTTCACTCCGTTTGGCCGTGGATTCGGTCGGCTGTTCGTGATCTTTCTCGTTGACGCCTTGCTTGAAGCCGCGAATCGCTTCGCCGATCCCTTTGCCGAGTTCCGGCAGCTTCTTCGGCCCAAAGACCAATAGAACGACGGCGAAAACGATTAGTAGATGTAGTGGTTGAAATAGGCCTTCGAACATTTGGTTTCTCCGCATTGCGTCAGGCTAATCCGCTGTGACAATGTGGTCATGAAAACTGATATCTCGATTCTCCTTCAAAATTTCTGTAATTTGCGGAGCAAGTGAGGCGCCACGAAGACAATCAAGTGTTCTGGCTATTTGAATGAGGAAGCGGCTACGGTCAACGGGATTATTGAGGTTGCGTTTTGCCTCACTACAAGACCTCGAATGCAAATTGGCCACAGTCAGGCGCAATGAATAGAAAGACCGGGCGGAATGGTTGGCGGTCAGCTCGGCTTAGCGAATCTCAATTCTCTTACTCTCAAACGTCAGCGGCAAAATGTAGCCTCAGGCGGGCGCCGACGTTGAAGGACCGGAATGCGCAGGATGAAATTGGCGACCTCGGCTACATTCGTTATAATTCGCGCCGCTTTCTGGAGGCGGTTAATGCTGAACTCACTTATTCTGCTCATCCCTTTTCCATTGCAGATGTTTTGTATGGCGGTAGATGAATTTTACTTTCACCGGCGGCGCGGGCTGCCGCGTTGGGAGCGGCTGGGGCATCCGCTCGACACGTTGACAGCGCTGACATGTTTTGTGTGGTTGTTGGCGTCGACGCCGAGCGCATTTTCGGCGAGTGTTTACACAGGCTTGAGCGTCTTTTCGTGTTTGTTTGTTACGAAGGACGAGCCGGTGCATAGCAAACATTGCCACCCCAACGAGCAATGGCTGCACTCGCTGCTCTTTAGCCTGCACCCACTGGTTTTGCTTAGCGCGGGGCTGCTCTGGCCTGCGTGGCGCCGACAAACGCTTTCATTCATCCGCTACACCGGCTTCGAGCGCAATTTCCTGCTGGGGAATGCGCTGCTGACCCTCGCTTTCGGGCTCTATCAACTGGTCTATTGGAACTTCATATGGCCTCAGGCGACATCACAAAAACAGGCCGGGTGAACAACGACGTTTACCATCAATTAGGCGAACGCTGGTATACGGCGCGGGATGATCCGATTGCTTTATTGCGCGCCGAGGCGCGCGCGCGTAATCCCTGGATCGCCGGCGCCATTCGTCAGGCGTTCCCATCCGGCGAGGTCAAAGTGTTGGATATAGGTTGCGGCGGTGGATTTCTGTCGAATTACCTGGCCGAAGCTGATTTCACTGTGATCGGGCTGGACGCCGCAGCTGAAAGTCTGATGATAGCGCAACGGCATGATGCGACGGGTCGCGCATGTTACGTATTGGGTAACGCCTACCGGCTACCTTACGCTAACGGCGCATTTCAGGCCGCCTGCGCCATGGATTTTCTCGAACACGTTGACGACCCCGGGCGAGCGCTGGCCGAGGCGGCGCGGATCTTACAACCGGGCGGATTGTTCTTCTTCGCCACCTTCAACCGCAATTTTGTTAGTTGGCTGTTCGGGATCAAGGGCGTGGAATGGTTCGTCAAGAACACGCCGCCACGCCTACATGAACTGAGCCACTTCATCAAACCGGCTGAACTTCGCGCGATGTGTGAAGAGGGCGGATTACGTATTATTGAATTGCGTGGTTTTGCGCCACGATTTAACGGGGCTTTCTGGCGCCTGCTTGTGACCGGAGTAGTGGCGGACGATTTCACATTTCAATTCGGCCGCAATACCCTGACCGGCTATATCGGAATGGCGGTGAAGAGCGCGACGAGCGTCTAAAAGCGAGAGCTGGAGTGACGCCGAGAGTAGATTATGTGTAGGCGCCATAAAGAGTCGTATGCCAGGGCAATGGAATCCGATCATTCATCAGGCGCGTTGTCTTTTTGCCGAAAGCGCAGTTTGAACCAAAAGATACTGCCTGAAAAGAAAAAATGGCGCAGGCTTTGCGCTTAATCATCAAGCTTAAAATACTCACCCACGTCACAAACAATAAATATAAAGTCATTCCCGCCTATCGAGACTCGCGTGACACCCTCAGGTTTCAGCCTGGAGTTGAGCGCGACCTTCTCTCGCGCAGATGTTTGCCCATCCCACTCCCAAAGCCCAAAGTCCGTTTTCTTCTTACTCTCCGGCGCCCCGGAAATGATCTCAAACACTTTTAAGCTGTCGTCATATTCGATGCTGCGAATCGTACCACCGCCAAGTGAAAGCCGGATCGCATTGGGCTGGGCGAGCGTAAGATTTTCGAGAGACAGCCGCGCGTTCGGATTTCGCAGTCTGAGCGGCACGATGAGAGCCTGTTCCGATATTTCCGGGTCACGCAACCCTAGTAAGAGCCGCCCTTGAACCGGATCCCAGGCTAAACCCTCAATGTTAATCGTCCCCTTCTTGCCTTTTTTTCCCGCGCATTCCTTTAGTTCAGCAACCGCTTCGGTTAAGAACTGATATAGCCCTCCGGCGCTCTCTACTTCTTTTACACTCTGGGTCTCCGGATCAAAGCTGAAGCGCACGAGAGCGTCCGTCTCTTCTACCTTGGTTCCCGATTGCGAGCTGACAACATAGTACCTGGAACCATCAAAGGTGATTCCTTCAGGATCATCGACACTGACGCCAATCTTGATCGGCTTAATCTCTCCGACTTGATTGCCCTCCTGGTCGAGTCGCATCCAGAAAACTTCATCCGCTCTGTTGTCATCGACAAAGAGCACCCCATCCGTACCTGGGACAGATATCACATCGGAAGCTTCGAATAGGCCTCCTTGAAAAGCCTTGCCCGAAATCAAGGGCGGGGCAGATTCGTGTTTACCATCCTTTTTCTTCTTGTGCTTTTCTTTTCCATCGCCAGTCACAGCCGATTTGGATTCCACGGTTCCATGGTTGTAGTAGAACAACGACGGACCAATCAGCGCTGTCAATATGGCGCCGGTCAGAAATAAGAAAGACTTGTAGCGCGCGAATAAATCGCGTGTCTCGGGCAAACTCATCCCAATCACCTCTTTCCAAATGTAGTAGTAATATTTGAACAACTGAGCAATCCAGATTTCTGATCAATGAAGAGCTTCTGGGGCAGAGTCACTTGTAATGCCGCATGGGATATATCGGGAGAACCACACAGCCTAATCAGGCTAACATCTTTCGTAATCGCCTTTGGTAGTCAGCCGGCGCGCCTTATATTAGCATGAACAATCATTTTTATCCGTGGTATTGCGGCTCTCAACGATGAGGCTGTTCAACGATAGCGAGGCGAAAATTTTTGCGGCGGAACAGACCTAAAGCAATTTCGACAGGCGTGTTTAGTCGCTCCCTCACGGTTGCGGTAGCGGCGCCGCGAGCCGAGGCGCAAAAGACTCAGGAGATTTCGTTCAAATTGAAGATGTATAATTGTTGCGCTTTCCCCCAACCGAATTGACTGCCAGTAAGACTAAGATTTTATTGGAGGCAAAATTATTATGTCGGACCGACCCACTTTTCGAATTATTCCAGCGGCGCTGATCCTCGCGCTGTTGAGTGTCCTTGCGATCTATAACGCTGACGCGCAGGACCCGCCGCGACCGCCGGAGCCGAAGCAGCCCCCACAACAGAAAGACGCCAGGGACAAGAAGGGCGAAAGGCGCCAGGGCTCGCAGGAAGACCAGCAAGTAGTGGATAAAGAAGAGGGGGCGGTGTTCAAAGATTTCACCGACATGGTGTTGTTGGACGTGACGGTGGTCGATCAGAACAACACCCCGGTTATGGATCTCAAGAAAGAGGATTTCAGCGTCTACGAAGACAAGATCAAACAGACTGTCGAAAGTGTCAGCCGCGAAGAAGTGCCCGTCAGTTTCGGGATGGTGATTGACACGTCGGGCAGTATGAAGACGAAGCTAGAGACTGTGTCGGACGCCGCGGTGTCGCTGGTCAGGCAGATGCGGATTGACGACGAGGCATTCATCGCCTCGTTCAAGGCCGAGCCGGAGCTGAAGCAGGATTTCACCTCCGACAGGCGCGAACTCGAAGACGCCATCGGCGATCTCTACACCAGCGGCGGCACAGCGTTGCTCGACGCGATCATCGCCACCGCCGATTACGCTCACGAGAAAGGCAAGCGCCGCCGCAAAGCCCTGGTCATATTCTCTGACGGTCTGGAGAGGAACAGTTCGGTCAAAGAGAAGGAAGTGATGGAGGCGATCAAAGAGCACGAGGTCCAGGTCTATCTGGTCGGTTTCATTGACGAAGAGATGGAAGATAAGGCCCTCTTCGGAAAATCCCCCGCGAAGCAGGCCAAGGAACTGCTCACACTGATCGCCGACGATTCGGGCGGGCACGCCTATTTCCCGAAAGACATCAGCGAGATTCCGGCCGTCGCCGCTCAAATCTCCAAGGACCTGCGGACGCAATACGTCGTCAGCTATTACCCGACCAACGACAACCGCAACGGCGCGTTCCGCACTGTCCAGGTGAGCGTCAATCCTCAGAGCGCCCGCAAATTGATCGCGCGCACGCGGCGCGGTTATTACGCGCGTAAAGAGAAAGGCCGGTCGCCGGCCCCGACGCAGAAGAAGTCCCGAGGCAATTGACCCTTCGAGCGGCCACAGCCACGGATGACTCGTAGGCGTCGCTCGATCGATCTTCGGCCCCATTCCTTCGCGGAAATCGACCGTGAATTGGCGCTGCTAGGCCTTCGCGTAGTAGCCTTGACGCGCACGGACGCGCAGCTCTGGTCGCTTCGGAACGCGCACGCTGATCCGCCGGAACCCGCCGTCCGCCCGCTCATCCGGTGAGTAGTAGCCGAGCAGGTACTGAGCTTGCAATTCGGCGGCGATCTGCCGGAATACCTTGTCCAACCCCTCATTGCCGTCGGGAAGAAACGCGGCGCCGCCAGTCGCTGTAGCAAGCATGACCATTCCCTGTTGGGCCTTGGTACTAATTACGTTCAAACGGATAGACGAACCACTCGGATTGATCGAGTAGAAGAGGCAATCAGCCGCCTGCAACTCCTTCAACGCGTCCCCGCGACCGAAATTTTCGCTCAGTGTATCTTCCCCGTCTGAAATCACGACTATCGCGCGCCTGGCGCCTGACTCGGCGGTCTTACTCAAATATCTGGAGGCTTCAACCACAGTGTCAAAGAAGGCGGTCGCCTCTTTAGTCGGATTTACCGCCAGCGCGGCCGCAACAGCCTTGTCGACACCCACTACTCGTGATTGAACCAATTTAGGCCTGATGCCGATTGTGAATATGGACGCCGCATCGTTGGGTTTTAGCACTTCCTTAAGGAATCGAGAGGCTGCCTGCTGTTGGAATTGGAAGCGCTCGAACACGCTGCCCGAAATGTCGAACAGCAGCGCGAGCTCGACCGGTGTTTTTCCCGGCTCACCGAGCGAAACCACTTGTTGTGACTTCCCTTCTTCTTCAACCTGGAAGTCGTCGGCGGTCAGAGTGCGGACAGGCTCTCCCGAAGCGTCGGTTACGGAGACCGGTACCGCCACAAGGCTGGAATTGATTTTGATGATTTCGTCCTGGCCCTGCGCCGGAGGGGTCTCCGCTTTTTGCGGCTGCTGGGAGGCCACCGGCGTAGGAGTCGGCTTCGGCAATGGCTTGATCTGGCCATTGCCCGGCTTCTGAGTTTGCGTCATAAGCCGGACGAGTTCGGATTGGTCAATTGCGCTGACAGACAGATGGCGCGACAGAGCGCCAAATATAACGATCAGCAAAATTCGCTTTAAGTTCCCGATCCCCTTATTTCTCATTGTCACACCCATTTTCATTTTTCTTTCAGTCAAAGTGTGCGACGAAC